>DUJC01000180.1:17621-23107 GCA_013330015.1 Candidatus Poseidoniaceae archaeon
TTCCTCGATGATGTCACAAAAGAAGCGGGAAATCTCGATCTTTCGAGAGCCTTCTCAATCTTTGGCTTGGACTACAAACCATCGGATGAACCAAAACGAAAGCAAGGTACTGAATCTGTCGTATGGGAACACTTTGCTCAAGGATGGCTCGGCGTCCATGTCCGTTCTCAAGGAAACAAACTGAAAGTGACCAGCCATATGCAACATTCTCCCGTTCGAGAACACCTGCAAGTTGGTGACGAAATTGTTGCTGTTGATGCCATTCGAGTAACGAATGCTGAACAACTGAAATCCACGCTGAAAGGAAAGGTAGGATCAACAGCCCGAGTCATGTTTGCACGAAATTCTGTCATGCATGATGCAGTGCTGGATGTTGCCTTAGAGCCAAACTACCCGACCGTAACAACGAGCAATGGAAATCGTTTGTGGAAATCTACAATTCGTTCGCGTCAGGTTGACTCGGCGTAAGCAACGACAGCCGCTCAAGCGATACATGAATCGGAGGTAGATGGTCAGATATGCGATGACGCGTCGTTTTTGGAGGATAAAGATTTGAAGAAAGAGCCATATCGATAACGTCCTGTTTTGTAATAGACTCCAAATCAGAGGCTGGCCATAATTCAAGTTCAACCGAGTCATCCTGCAAATAATCGATGCACAACACTGGAATTCTGGCAAGTTCAAGTCGTTGTGCAACTGCGTATCGATGATGTCCATCGAGGATTGTCCCAGTAGCCTTGTCTGCGATTAGAGGCTTGGTAAAACCATCCCAACGTAGCGTCATTTCGAGGAGTTTTTCCATGTTCTTAGGTTTGATTTCCTCGTGGGCTTTGAGCCATTCAACAGGGACTAGGCGTACATCCTCCTCTGCCCAAGACATGCTTCAACCACATGAATCCACAGGATAATGCTTTGTCTTGTATGAACACGCAGGGTTTGATGTCCGGCATGGAACCTGCACGCGGAATGGAAGGGTTGCCTCTGCTTCCCTCACTGTCTTCCATGGTTCAACAACTACCACAATCGCTGGTTGAAATCATCGAATGGTTTCATCGAAACAATGCCGATGTATGGATTGTTGGTGGTGCGGTTCGGAACGCATTGTTGGGGACAAACATCGTTGAATTCGATCTCGCAACAACATTAACTCCCGATGAAATGAAGTCTTATCCCGATACAATTCCAACTGGCGAGCGTTACGGAACAATAACATTCCGTAACCAAGGTGATTGCTACGAAGTCACAACACTACGAACCGAATTCGGATACAACGACGGCCGAAGGCCAGACGAAGTCCAGTGGGGTGATTCACTACTCATCGATCTCTCACGTCGAGATTTGACCATGAACTCCCTCGCTATTGACCCAGTGAATCAGGTCTTTTACGACCCATTCGACGGACAAGGAGATTTGCAACATGGACGTATTCGCTCGGTTGGAGATGCAACGAAACGATTGTCAGAGGATGCGCTACGTATCATGCGTTCCTACAGATTCATGGACCAAGGAGCAGCAGGCATTTGGTGGCCAGAGCGGCAGCTTGCAGATGCATTGCGAGCAACAAAAACCATGCTCGGACGAATCGCCAGTGAGCGTATTTGGTCCGAATTCAAACGTATCCTCTTGGGACAACATGCATCAGAGATTGTTCAACGAATGGTAGATGATGGAATTCTGAAACAAATCTTGGACTTGGATTGGGAGCAGGACGATGGGCGGATTAAACTCCTCAATGAACTCGAAGGAAGTGACGTCATTGACCGATTGGTTGTATTGCTTAGAGACTTCTCCTCGAAGGAGTGTGAACAACTCGCAGCGAGGCTTCGATTGAGTGGTCAGGAGAAAAAACGACTTCTGTTTCGTCACGCAAAATTAGGCCACCTACCTGAAGATACGGAGTCCATGATGCGGGTCTTTTCCGTTGTCATTGGAACCTGGGGCGAGCAACATCTATGCATCGAAAAGATGTTTGCTCGAGACAATCCTTCTCTCGATTACTCAGAGAACGATGTTCAGCGACGACTTGATCGATATCTGCGATTGAACATTGATGTCAACGTTGAGCCCTTAGCTTCAGGTGAATACATTATGCAGCAAACAAACATTCCACAAGGGCCGAAACTTGGTGCATTGAAGTCGTGGCTTTTCTATGAGCAAGTAGCACGGAATTTGAGGACAATCGAAGAAATCGACACCCTCCTTTGCACGTTATCATGGCAGTCCGACGATACATCGCGTTGGCCAAAACTTCAATTCCCCTAACCTGATAGTCCAACCACACGCAAGTGTCTTCTGGACGTGAATCGATGGCTGTTAAACAAGTCCTTCAAGCAAGAATGGAGAAGCACATCAAGGAAATGGTCTCAACCAATCCAATGATTGGTCAATTGAATACTCAATTTACAAGCTGGCTTCTCGGCTCCGGATTGACCGGAACAGAAATCATTCAGATGATCGATTCAAACATGGATGCAGTTATTCAGCCTACAGAACTCTCAAGTGCACTTCAGCGAACCACTGGCACACAGCCTCCTGGTTGGGTCATCAATGGACTCATGTCCGTCCTCGACATGGACAAGGACGGAAACGTGACCGTTGCGGATCTTCACACCTATTTTGAGACAATCGGTCTTCCAAGTGGAATTGAAGAACCTGAGCCTGAACCTGAACCAGAACCTGATGAATTCGAAGAACTCGACCAAGAAATAGAGGAAGAGGCTCGAAGGCAGGCCGAGGAAATCATTCGTCAGCAAGAGGCTGAAAAACAACGCTTGTTGGAAGAACAACAAGCGAAAGAGGCTGCTGAACGAGAGGCGGAAGAAAAGTCTCGCAGAGAGGAAGAAGCTGCTAAAGCAAAACCAGAACCAATTCTCCTTGAAGAAGATGGGAGCCCTGTGAGTCATGCACGATTCATCGAATTGTTGGAAGGTATGAAACTCAGCAGCGAACGCCGTGAAGCGATTTCTCAATCACCGACACAATCGTGCAACATTCATGTTTCTTCGATCGAAAAGACATTGATGGGGCAAGGGCCAATGAAGAACGGAATGACAGTTATCGGAACACTCTCAGAGAACCGGGACATTGAAGTCGAACTGCAACTACCGTTCGAAGCCAACGAACAGGTTCAGGCCTTTCAGTCGAATCACTCCGTTGAAGTCGTTGCACATATCATAGACTGGAACGTTGGACGAAAGCGAGCCGTTTTCACAGCAACTGACTTCGACTACTCATAGAAGGCTTCGAGCAACAACGATTCGTTGTACTTCTTGAGTTCCTTCATAGATTTGCGTGATTTTCGCATCTCGGAAGAAGCGCTCAACAGGGAATTCTTTGGTGTAGCCGTATCCACCGTGGACTTGGATTGCCCGTTCTGAGACCCACATCGCTGTGTCACCTGCGTAGAGTTTGGCCATGCTCGCTTCCTTTGTATGGCGTGGCCCATCGTGTTCGTAATGCAGTTGTTTGGCCCATGAAGCCTTGTAGACGAGGAGTCGTGCTGCATCAATTCGAGTCGCCATGTCGGCGAGATAGCCCATAATCATTTGATGATGCGCAATCGGTTTTCCAAACGCTTCACGCTCGTGTGCATACTTGAGCGATGCTTCATAGGCTCCTTGGGCGATACCGAGTGCCTGTGCTGCAATACCGATGCGAGAGTTATCAAGGGCATTCATAGCGATTGGGAAGCCATTTCCAGCTCCTTTGATGATGTTTTCAACTGGAACCTTACAGTCCTTGAGAACAAGTGTGCACGTGTCGGATGAGCGAATGCCTAGTTTGTCTTCCTTTTTCCCGACAGAGAAGCCCTCAAAGGAGGAATCAACGATGAATGCAGTTGTACCACCGTGCCTCTTTACACCGTAGTCTGGATGATCGACGTCTTTTGCGAAGAGAACGATGATCTTGGCTTGAGCACCGTTGGTGACCCACATTTTCTCGCCGTTGAGGATGTAGTGTGTCCCGTCGTCTGAAAGTTTTGCTTTGCAGGTCATTGCCGCAGCATCCGTTCCTGCACCTGCTTCTGAAAGTGAGTATGCACCCACTTCTCCTTCTGCAAGCCGTGGAAGGTAGGTTTCCTTTTGGAAATCATCCCCGTGAAGTGCTATGGTTTTGGCACACAATCCGACATGAACACAAAACATAACTGAGAAGGATGGGTCAACTCGGGCAAGTTCCTCGACAATGATCGACTCAGAGATGTCGTCAACTGGCATTCCGCCGTATTGTTCGGGGACAGTGACCCCTTGCAAGCCCAGCTCGAGGAATTGCTGCCATTCCTCTGAGGGCGGTGTTTGCGTCTGGTCACGGTGCTCCACGGTTGGTGCAAGGACCGTTTCTGCAAAATCGCGCACCATCTCTCGAATCATGTCTTGTTCATCGGTTGTTTTGAAGTCCAAACTCCCACCAGTGAGCCCTAAGTGGGGTCCTCACTTAATGGATGTGCTATAGCCACATCTCCACGAATCTAGCGATGGTTCATATAGGAGTTGTTTGAGCCGCGTACAGGTGAAATGGCTTGGAAGAAGAAGTCGTCGAATTTAACATCGCACACAACAGAAAGTACTCGATCGATCATCTCTGGTATCAAGAGAAGGACGATGAAAAAATCATGGTCGGCATTAGCGAATTCATGGGCGTTGAGATTGGAGAAGTCCTCCGTGTTATCCTCCCACAAGCTGAGACCATGGTCGATGAAGGACAAGACATGTTTTCCCTTTGGACTGGAGACGAGAAAATCGCTTTCACTGCACCGTTCTCGGGCACCATCACAGAAGTCAACGGAGAAGTCGAAATCAATCCAGATCTCGTGAACGAGTCCGCATACGATCTCGGCTGGATTCTGGTTCTCCAACCGTTCCATTTCGACATGGAGAATCTGCTCGAACCTGACGAATACGTCGAGTATCTCTCCGAACTTTGAATCGACGAAGTGGAACCATGTCGAATCCAATGCAGCGATTGAAGGCATCACTTCTGGCCGCACCCATCATCTGGAAAGGAGACTACCCGTATTTCATCCATCCTTTGACCGACGGAGTACCTCGTCTCGAACCGTCGGTCCTTACCGCAGTTGTCGAATTGATTGAAAACGCTGTAAACTGGGATTCAATCGACCTCGTTTTGGGTATTGAAGCTATGGGGCTTCCACTGACAAGCCCACTTTCGATGAGAAACAACCGACCCCAGGTCGTTGTTCGAAAGCGTTCTTATGGACTTGAAGGAGAACTCGCCATCGATCAATCAACAGGATATTCCAAAGGTGAAATGTTTCTCAACGACATCAAACAAGGCGAACGACTCCTCATCGTCGACGATGTGTTGTCGACGGGTGGTACCCTCGATGCCATCATCCGAGGGGTTGAATCTCTTGGTGCGGTCATTGAAGCAATCATTGTCGTCGTCGAAAAGGGTCCAGGACTGGCTCAACTGCAAGAAAAATATCCGCACATTGAAATTTCATCCATTGTTCGACTCGAAATGGT
>DUJC01000105.1 GCA_013330015.1 Candidatus Poseidoniaceae archaeon
CAATCTCGTTGACAATGCTACCATCAATGCATATGGCGCACGTGGTGTTATGGACCCCTCGATGGCCGATAGCGACCTTGATGGAATCAATGATGGAGATGAAGATCCGGATCAAGATGGTCTCAACCGAACGGGTTTGATTAAGAAATACTGCCCTGGATACAACGACTCGACCAACGCTGAGTGCAACATTGATCCTGATACACCAGATGGAATGAAATTCTACAACAACCTTGAGAATTACACCAATTTTGAAGAACTTCAAAACGGTACAAACCCTGTTACCAACGACACAGATGGTGACGCTTGGGAGGACGGTCCAGAAGTTTACTACATGGATCACGATGACGATGGAATGGCTACCGGCTGGGAGTTCCACTTCGAATTTGATCCATTTGATGGAGCCGATCGGCTAGTGGACAGTGATGGTGACGGCCATACAAATTACTGTGAGTTTAAGTGGGATACGAACCCACGAAATCCAATCAGTTTCCCGGGTCAAGGTGAATTGTGCGATCCGTTTGAAGGTCAGTGAAGCATGTTCGGAAAGACCAAGACAGTTCATTTGCTCGTTTTGTGCTTGATTTTCAATGTCTCTTCCTTAACGGCAATTGCTAGCGATGCACCGACAGAACCTGAAATCTCATTCGACCAACTCGACGGAATTCACATCGTATCAATTTTGAATCTATCAGGTGATTCAACTGTTCCTCTTACATCAGTAGAAATCACTGTTTGGAATATTTCCCAACCTGAGCAATGGTCTCTCCTAACTTCAAGTCCTTATCTTGATCAAGTTGTACCCTACACTAAATCTGGTACAGATTTGACGATGTGGTCATGGGAACATTCATTCAATATGGAATCGATAGATTGCACTTGCTACATCGAAATATCGTTGCTTGAACAGACAGATTTGATTTCATTTGGTTTGATTGCGTACAGTGGCAATGAGCACCATCGCCCGGTATTGAGGCATGCATTGGATATTGACAACAGTCAAATCTATTCAACAAAGATTTTCAACGACAAATCACTCGAATTGACATTCAATTATTTGCTGCCACCATTACAAATTGAGTCACTTGAGACGACTGAATTGATTCTCTCAAATGTCCGAATTTGTCCCGCACCATTCGGCATCTGTTCGGAATCCTATACAAGACTCGATAGCACCGATGTTACATTAGGCAACCTATTTGCAATCGAGGTTGATGCTGATGCACAATCGATACAAGATGGGTATTATCTTTTGCAGGTACAAATTCAGGATGTTTATCTCACATTCTCGAACAACATTACCCAGTTTGTTGTTGTTGATCAATCCAAACCTGTTGTGAACCTCTCGGCTATCGATAAAGTAATTGAATCACAACCAATCATGGTCGATATCGATGTTGATGACGGATACGAAGGATCGGCGTATACCATCACGTGGAGCATCACCGAACCAGATGGAACGCCGCGTGCCGTTTTGGAGTCTGAGATACTTGAGGACAATCGTTTAATTTTCGAGCCGACAAAGGCAGGAGAGTATCGTGTCAATGCACTGGTTCGTGATATAGGAGGACATTTGGTGTCGGCGAGTCACAATGTAAGTGTTAGCAATATTATTCCAACTATCGAACTCCGATTCGATGGCTTTATTGTAGAAGACGGTTCAACTATCACCGTTCCATCCTCTGGAAATTGGACATTTAGTGCGAATTCATCATTCGATACGTCCAACGATCAAGACATCCTCGAGTATACGTGGTTCGTTGATGGTAAAACACTTCTCAGCGGTAAGTCCTTCCTCGCTTCAGGTGATCTCCAACAACCTAATTATCGAGAAATTAGAGTTCAAGTTACAGATGATGATGGAGAATCATCTGAATTAACCTTCAAAATTGTTCATCAAGAAGAACAAACATTCGAATCAAACAACGGTTCTATTCTTACATCAACGGTTTCACTTCTCTTCATTTTTACCATTGCCGTGCTTGTATACATGCGTCAACAAAAGCAATCCGATTCGAATACAGGGTTTGCGAAATGGACAGAACGGGGCAAAGAGCCAAAGAATTGATTAAAAAACTGTGACGTTTGCACAGATACAATGAGCACAATGTTCGATGAGGCATACAAGACGTTGCCAGAGAAACCACCTGCCTTGTCGAAGGAGGTCTTTCGAGAACGACAAACCCGTCTGCTTTCCCAACTCGATGTTGATGATCTCATCATTATCTCCTCTCTACCAGAAGCAAAAAGGAGCAACGATGTACATTATCCGTATCGTTCCTCAAGCGATATGATGTACTTGTGTGGTTGGACAGATCCAGAAGCTACATTGATGTTTTACCATGATAATGGAGAATGGATTTCCCATCTTTTTGTTCAACCAAAAGATACACTCATGGAAATTTGGGAAGGACGACGTCCTGGTACAGAAGGTGCATTGCAAGATTGGCCAATCGATCGTGCTGATTCGTGTCATGACATGTGCTCACATCTTGAACACTTTCTTGAGTCTTCTGTGCGTGTACACGTCCGTCCTGGTATTGACCCTCGCATCGATTCAATCGTCATGTCTGCAGTTGAGAAGCGTGATCGAAAGCGTCAGCACTTTGGCTCTGGTCCAATCAGTGTCGAAGACCCCAGCCGTCGCATTGCTGAGATGCGATTGCGTAAATCCGATGAGGAGATTCAACAGATGCGTTATGCTGCAGAAGTCTCGTCGAAAGCACACGAATTAGCAATGGCTGCGAGCAAAGACGGAATACATGAATTTCAAATCCAATCCATCATCGAGGGATTCTTCGTTTACGGAGGTACGAGTGGTTGGGCTTATCCATCCATTGTTGGATGCGGTGAAAATGCAACCATTCTTCACTACACAGTCAACAATTCACCTTGTCATTCCGATGAAGTTATTCTGATTGATGCCGGCGCAGAGTACCGGGGTTACGCAGCAGATATTACGCGTTCTTGGCCTATTGGGGGAACCTTCTCAGATGCACAAAAAGAAATTTACGAAATCGTTCTGGATGCTCAAGAGAAAGCCATCGATGCCTGTCGAGTAGGCAACCCATACAATATGCCACACGAAGTTGCACGAAAAGCACTCGCTGAAGGATTGATTCGACTTGGAATTATTACGCAAACGCTGGATGAAGCACTTGATGTTGAAACCGGTGAACTACGCAGGTGGTACATGCACAATACGGGACACTGGCTCGGTTTAGATGTACACGATGTGGGCACTTACAAGCCCGATGGCACACCACGTTTGCTAGAAGAAGGGATGGTTCTAACCGTAGAACCCGGTCTCTATTTTGGAGCATGGCGCCCTGATGTTGATTGTCCAGAACGATATGCAAACATTGGGATTCGCATCGAAGATGATGTACTCGTTACGAATGGAGATCCCGATGTCCTTACCATTTCATGTCCTAAAACAATTACTGATATTGAACGAATTGTTGGTAGCCTCTGAGGTGGCCGCATGGCTTGGCAAGAGACGCTGCAAAGGATTGTATCTTCGAACGAAACGTTTCGGTTGACGGTAGAAGAAACTATTGAACTCTACAACGATGCTCCGCTTCACCAGCTAATGGCAGTTGCTCATCATCGAAGATGTCTACATAACCCTTCGAACGAAGTCACCTACCTCGTAGATAGGAACATCAATTATACCAATGTCTGTACGATTAACTGCCAATTTTGTTCTTTCTATCGGCCACCTGGTCATGAAGAAACCTATACGCAATCCTACGATGAAATCCACGACCGTATTCACGAACTTGAGGCAATTGGTGGTTCCCGTATTTTGATGCAAGGCGGTGTGAATCCTGCTCTTGAATTTGATTGGTACATCGATCTCATCAAAGCGTTACGAGAACGCCATCCAACGATTGATTTGGATTGCTTTTCTCCTATTGAAATTGAAGGAATTGCTGAAGTCACTCAATTGTCAACACAAACAGTATTGGAACAACTCAAGGATGCTGGAATGCATGGACTACCCGGAGGTGGTGCTGAGATGCTTGTTGAGTCTGTACGGAAGGATGTTTCTCCAAAAAAGGGACATCCTGACAACTGGTTGCGGGTCATGAAAGAAGCTCAACTACTTGGATTGACAACAAGTGCAACCAATGTCATCGGTTTTGGTGAATCCAACGCAGACCGTGTCCAACACCTCCATCGAATCCGAGAACAACAAGAAGAAATCCGTTCGCTAGGCTTACCTGGCTTTACATCGTTTATTGCATGGCCAGTACAGTTGGAATCCAATACATTCGGAAAAAGAAATCGTGGCCAAAATAGGTTTGAACGTGGCGCTGGTTCAACGGAATACTTGCGCCATGTGGCGATTGCTCGTTTGTTCTTGGACAATGTGGACCATATTCAAGCATCATGGCCGACGATGGGTATGGGTATTGCACAGATGGCCTTGCTCGCAGGTGCTGATGATGCAGGATCAACCATGATGGAAGAGAACGTTGTCTCCGCTTCTGGAACGACAAAATTCAGTGCGACTGAATACGAATTACAACTTTCGATTCAACGTGCAGGATTCATCCCGAAGCGACGCAACAGCGATTATGATTTACTTGAAACGCCAAACGCTCTTGTCGATGCACCTGAGACGATTAGTCAACCACCACGTCAAGTGGTTGAGTTGGTGTAAAATACGACCCAAATCTCAGCGACGATGTTTCGTCCACCTTTGCTTGATTCGCCAGTTGGGTTATACTCTTGTCCATTGAAGAGGCCTCGATAGGTCAATTCGTTGTTCTGGCCATTCATGTCAACCCAAGAAGTGATATCGAAACTCCATTGTTTGACATCTTGACCTGCACACCACCCTGCTCTTCCAAACGGCCATGAACCGAATTGATTGGCAACGACTCCATTGTTGACTTCATTTTCACAACCTGTGCTGGAATAGACAATTGGATGCCACTCATAGGTGTGGTGTGAATCCATGTAGTAGTGATGTTGATGGTCGCAGAACTCAGCACAATTCGCATCGTCCTTCTGGAAACCATGACCTGTGATCGTTGCAACAATCTCAACTCTAGTCGTTTCACTTGGTACAGTGAAATTCATACTCCGAACATATCGACTTTCATTGTTGTATGTTCCATCGAATTGTCCTCCAGTGAAGCCAAACTCAGCATCAAATGCTCGCTCACCACTTCCCCAATTTGAAAACAAGAATTTGATGGTAAGGTCCCCTTTGTTTGCACCTTTGTATCTGAATCTTCGCTCTTGATCGTCTTCAAGCATGAACAAATACGGGCTAATATCGGTTAACCACCGTCCTTCGCGTCCATAAGTTGTAATCCAACGCATGAATTCAGTTCCACAAACCGATGAATTATCCTCATCACAAATGTAGAGATGTGCGAGATAATCCCATTCATGACATCCTCCATAACTTCCATCGCTCTTTTGATATCGATTTGCTCTCTCATCACAGGCATGTTCATGAAACACTTCGAGTGTGTCGTACGATGATAGATTCTCTGGTAATGTGAAGGTTGCATTCCTGTACGAATTGTGATTTGCTCCCCACCCACCGGCATGTCGTTCGAAATCATAGAGGGAAACAACATCAATACCCGTATCTTGCATTCGAATTTCTGGTTCGAATTCAGCGTTCCATTGATGTGGTTCATATGTATAGTGGAATGGATCATTCGTTTGTGAAACCCATGCATAGATTGAGCCGGTATCGCGTGCACGCTGGAATCGATCAATACCCATGAAGAACGGACTGTTGAAGTTGGATATCATCTGGCCTAAGCCGCCTTGTATGTTGCTTGCATCCATATCGATGTAGTGAATACGGCCATCCCACTGTTCTTCTTCACTCGGATTGAGGCGTGCTTCAACATCGCTCTTTCGCGAGAGAACATCGTTGTGATAACTTGAATCGAAAGAACCGTAGAACAGGTGAGTGTTGTCAGGTAAATTGCGAATAAATGTTCCCGGATTTGTCGACCAAGTCGCTGAATTCGAGTTACCACTTCCATCTGTATACTTGAACATAAACAAATAGACATCATTTCCAGTCCACTTATTCTGGAATGCAAACGTACCATCGAGCGTTGGTACTGTGAATGTTGGTACGATGTCCATTGGGCCATTAACAGATGTACCAGCTGTCCATTGAACTGACTTTTGGACGATGGCACAACCATCGACATCAATCGTCCATCGCGAAGGACTGTCAGCACAAATGTCAACGTTTTCAAACACACCGTCACCATCAAGGTCAGCACATCCCACTGCGTTGACAGTCAATCCGCTTGGTGTACCTTCACATGCATCGACGAGATCGTTGACGCCATCACCGTCGGTATCACGTTCGATGGCAGCACACCCAAATTCATCAACATCCGTTGCATTGGCCGGCGTCGTTGGACACAAGTCCAATGTTGCCCCAGTTGCATTGACATCGTTGACGTTATCGTTGTCATCATCAACGTCTTCCGTTGCATCATAACATCCGTCCATGTCGAAATCTGTGCTCATTGTTCGCTCTGCTTGCCAATTTGAACGACCCTTTGGGCAAGTATCTGTAGCATCAGGTTCGCCATCGTTATCGTCATCAGTATCCTCGAGAAGATCGTTGCATCCATCCTGATCCCAGTCGTTGTAGAGGTTTGCTGGCCAATTAATTTCTCCATCCAAGCAGGCATCATTGACGTCCAGAATACCATCACCATCATCGTCGTCATCGTTACTATCGTCATGACATCCATCCTGATCTCGATCGTTCTCTTGAGTACTTGTCCACCCCAGAGTCGATGTACAACCATCATTGGCATCTAGAATTCCGTCGTTATCATCATCTAGGTCCTCGTCGTAATCTCTGCAACCGTCCTGATCAGCATCGCTTTGAGCATTCGACGCCCATCCGTCCGATTCACCATAACCATCTGGACACAAATCGACACTATCTTGGATTCCATCTCCATCTGAATCGTTGTTTTCTTCAACAATGATGGTGATGTTCTTCGAATCTTCAGTGACCGTGTATTCTCCACACACTGCACTTGTTCGAACAAAGAAGGTTTCTGTACGAACGTCAAGATCGGTCAAAATGTAAGAAAAGCTACCGTCATCCTGTAGAGGTAGCGTGTTCGTTGTCACCGATGAATCTTCTTCACTGATTTCAATCACGCTTGTGCAGGTTTCCAACGCTTGATGCAATACTTGACCTTGAAGAACAATCATTGCAGCCTCAACGACGAGAAATTGTGGTGCAACAATAGATGTCGTCCCTTCCTCTGGGAGGAGAATTTCGATTGTATTTGTCATGCCAATCAGATCTCCCTCTGTTGGTACTATCGTGAGATCGACAACGTACGTACCTGGTTCATTTGGTAGCAAAACAACGGAAATGCTTGTTGTCTTTTTGGTTATGCTGTACTCAGACTGGCTGACAGCTTCGCCGGAGTGCGTTATGCTTGCTTCGACGGAATAATCGCCTACGCCTGTTGTTTCAAGAAGTACGTTTAGATTTGCAATTTCATCAAGTTCGCCTGTGATTGATTCTTTATCCCATTCTGCTGTTAACGTGAATGGGATTGGAACAGGCTCATCCTCAACGACATCAGTATTAGCGTCACTACTTCCGAAACAACCGGAGAGCATCAACAGCGTCAGCAAAATAGCGAGGAAAGGCTTGTTGGCCATGTACCCTACATGGCCCTAAAGGACATCAATCTAACGTTCGCCGATGAAGAACTGTTCTGTTCTGGGATCGTTGATTTCAAGGTCTTTGAGGTGAACGATTGAATCCGGAAATTGAACATGAACTGGGCAAACCCAAAGCAGAGGCATTTGCTTGTTTCTTTTAATCTTCAAAATAAATTCCCAATGGATACGGTGGAGTGGCGAATTGACGGTTCCAGGCCACGATTGGTGTGGAGGCGTTATGGAAAACGTACCATCCTTTTCAATTTTCGAGGAACCACCTTCAGCAGAAAATCGCATTGGTCGCAAAAAAACACCACCTTGGATATCCTTTCTCTCGATTGGCGAATCTTCACCACCTGCAGTACCGTCATCTAGACTTGCTTCCCAGTGATGTGGTAACGGTGTAGAGAGACCGACAGGTGGTTGTGAACCCTCCGTTGTATTGGAGAGTTCAATGAGAGCCTCTCTTGATGGTGGAAGAGTACCTACTTGCCAATGACAGGATATTGATTTGCAATCAGGTAATTCTTCGGGCAATTTAATGCGGCCAGACAATGGCTTTCCACTGACAATCGGCAAATCGAATTCGACCACTGGTTGCTCTATTGGTGTTCGAAAGAAGTCTTGTTGACGCTTGAGATCGACGAAATTAGCAATTAATCGGAGTACAATTGGTAACATCAGTATGGGTACAACAATAATACTCAGTATGGGGTAATCTAGAAGACCGATCTGTAGGCTTTTCGTTCCAACGCTTGGTATGCCTATGCTACTTAACAACGGTTCCAAGAAGAGGTAGACAAGTGTCGCAAGAAGAAGAATTACCGCAGCATTGATCATTCTTCGAGCAATACCATGGAGTTTGTTTGGAAGGATGTACCAACCTCTGCGTTGTTGTTTCACAAGTTCAACAAATGGTTTGCCATCTGTAAGGAATTCAGTCATTCGATCATAGGATTCTCCGTTGTTGTCAATAATGGTTCGTTCAATCAACCATCCTTCTGAACTTTGAATGGTGTATGGTGGTAACACCTTGACTACTTCATCATCGCTAAGATTGGAGGCGATTTCATCTTCAAAGATCGGTGCAGCATTGGCATTCAATCGTTTATCATCAAACGGAGGATACCGAACGCGATGAACGATTGACCATGATGACATATGCTCTCCTCAGGTGAACAGAAGCTTAACTCCTGCTTGCAAAGCCAATTTACGGAATGCTGGAACTTTCTTCAATAGTGCAAGACCTAACGGAACTGGCTTTTCAATATCGCCAATTTCGTTGATGAGGGATATTACCTCAGGTTTCGCAAAGTTAGCAAAATGTTCATCCAACTCTTCGTCTGTTCGGGTAGAAACCAGGAGGTCTCTTAGTGCCCGAGCACGATCTTGTTCCTTCTTCATTTTAGGCCACGAGGATTTTGTGATTGATTTCAAACTCTTTTCAGATAATTCATTCAAATTAACATGTTTGACAAGTTTATCAGCAATTGATGAGATCTGTTTGAAACCAGGTCCGAGCCCCCCACCAGTTGTCGGTTTCGCCATACCTGCAGCATCACCAATAACGAGTACTCGATCTTTGAAGGGTCTACGAATCATCCCTGAGGGGACTGGTCCACAGTATCGTGCCGTTTCTGTGATGTTCTTAAATCGGTCTTTCCACAATGGATGTTTGAGGAGATCATTGTAGCAGTCAAGCACCGTACGCCCATCGAGAAGGTCTGCTTTTGACCAAAGACCGATTCGATGTGTGCCGTTTCCTGATGGAATCACCCACGCGAAGAATCCTGGAGCTATAGTTGAACCACTGTACATTTCGAGCCACCCATCTTGGCCTTCATAACCAATAACTTCGGTTTGAAATCCAATCATCATTTCTTTTGGATAGCCCATCTTAAATCGACGACGTACCCATGAATGTGCTCCATCACAACCGATGAGTAGCTTTGCTCTTAACGTCATTGTTTCTTGAGTGCGTTGGTTGACGATATCAATGACTACACCGTCTTCGACAACGTCTGCAGATGTTGGTTGAGATTCGAGAATGAGATCTGCTCCCGCCGCAAGGCCTTGTTGAACAACGGTTTGATCGAATCTTTTTCTGCAGACAACATACGTTCTCAACTCCCCTTCACGTCCGACAGGTACAAGTGTGCCAGATGGTCCATGGATAAGCGCCCCATCGACGTCTTCAACAACCGTATCGTATGCTTCTACAGCATCCATTGCACTTGGTGTTACAAGGCCTGCACATTGGAATGGTCTACCGACTTCATTGTGTTCTTCAACCATCAAAACAGAAAGTCCACGTTCGCACAAAAGACGTGCAGTATAACCGCCAACTGGACCGGCACCAATGATAACAACATCATAGTCGTAGTCCATGTCATCAGACAATGGACCGAACTTCAAGAAGTTTCTTCTCTTACTCACGCTTTGCGAAGCGATATCCAATACGCTGGTTTTTCTTCAAATAGAGGATAGCCGTGTATGGATTTCCGGTTTTCTTTGCGATCAAATCATCAAATGGGCCAATTTGCCCCTTTTCGATCAATTCTTTCGCCTCTTCTCGTGTAATCACTCGTTTTGATATTTCTCGAGGAATATCGATTTTACAACCGGTTGCACTTGTCCTTGGTCTGTAGTGAGTTTCTGTTTCATAGATTTCTGCACCGAATTTTGGACAAACCGCAACAACGCCTGGTTGCACCTCGAATTTTCGTGCATCGGCAGCAGCTTCTCGTGGGGGGAATTCAAACCCGACTTTGTTGCCTTCAAGAACAAGATAAGCAGGGAACGGACGACCGCGACGTGAGATGAAATCTTCAATGAGTGGTGATTTACCATCGACCAAAATTGATTTCGCCTCGTCTCTATTGATTTCTCGCTTACAAATAACCTTTCCAACACCTGAAAATTTACAGGTTTCTTGATCGCAAGCATAGTGCGTATCAGTTTCACGAATCGTACCATCGCATTTCGGACATGGACAGATTGCCTCATCAGATGAATTCGCCCGATTACCGGTCGATTTTGAGGATGTTACTTTCCCTTCAGTCGAGATCATAATGGATGTCTCGTAAGCCTCCCCATTTCGATTGAAGAACCCATGCAAGTCCGTCAACTCCTTTTGTTCAAGTAGACGTTTCGCCGTAGAACGATCGAACCAACGACCGCTGGTGTCCTTCCAGAACACAAACGAACACCCTTTTTCCTTCCCTTCATTCTTTTCGCATGTATAGGAGAGTGCTGTTTCTATAATCTCAGATGCACACTGAGGGCAGTTACCAATTGATTCATCTTGAACAAACAACTGACTCCGATCATGGTCTCTGACTCGAGTAACCAAATCGGTTGTTTGTTCAACAATGTTTTCCATG
>DUJC01000028.1 GCA_013330015.1 Candidatus Poseidoniaceae archaeon
GAAGTTCAGCATCTCGTTTCTCGGATTAAAGGCAAGTTGGATGACCATGCGGACGTCTTCGATTGCATTGAGAATGTATTCCCTGGCGGTTCGATTACAGGTTGCCCGAGAACCGTTGTATGTGCTTCAATCGATGAATTAGAACGGCGACCACGATCGTTCTGGACTGGGTCGATGGGATGGTTCGATCCATCAACTGGATGCTCATCTTGGAACATTCTGATCCGAACCGCTGAACTTCGAAGAAAGGGAGATAGGTGGTATTCACGCGTCACAGCAGGAGGAGGGATTACCATTGAATCCAATCCAAAGTCCGAAGTTGCTGAAGCGAAATGGAAAGCAAATGCGCTGCTACGGTCGTGTGGATGGTTGGATGAGTCAGTGCAATCCAATCCAGTCAAGAGCTTGGCCATTCATCCACTTCCACTCGAGAGCGATCAAAGCAACAACACAACCCAAGCGGCCATCCATACACATACGTTTGAGAAAAATGCAGTTCTTCTCATCGACAATCTTGATTCATTCACCTACAACGTTGCACACAGCATTTGTGGGCTTGGGCACCATGTGAACATCGTTCCTGGACGGAGTACACTAGAATCATCTGCTCAACAACTCATTGACGAATTGCAACCGTCGCACATCATTCTCGGGCCGGGTCCTGGTTGGCCACAAGACAGTCAACTCACCATGGATTTCGCATCGTTATCGCTTCAAGGACAAACACCGCCATTGCTTGGCATCTGCTTAGGTCATCAGGCGATTGGGCTAGCATCAGGTGTCGAACTGGTTCCAAGTCCAATAGGGCCTGTACACGGCACACCTGTCAAATGTATTCACAATCGGAGTGGTTTGTTTCATGGAATGGACGATGTTTCAATGACAAGGTACAACTCATTGACGTTACTGACGACGGATCTTGTTGCACACCCAACCATCGTCGTTGATGCAACAGATGATACAAAATCGCTCGTACTAGGACTGCACTCGAACCAAACACCTGTGTTTGGCGTCCAATTCCATCCAGAATCAGTTGGAAGCCCATCTGGTATCAAAATCCTCTCCAATTTCCTAGAGTATTGAGCGCATGGTTGAAATGACGGCAGACATTGGCGAGAAATGAGGGAAGAAGATGCCTATCTGTCGACTCTGCTCAGGAACATATCCTCGTGAATTTTTCATTCACGGGAATGGCCCCAACACACAGGTTTGTTCTCGTTGTGGCGTTGAACAAGGTTACGTCAGTAAAGATGAGGCTGCAAACCTCTACGATGACACATTGAAGTCTGCTCGGCTGAGCACAGTCACTCGTCGATATCGGCCCTTCCTCTACCTAACTGTATTGTGGGGCCTTTACATCACAACCGTTCGTAGTATCGACCCGTGGGGATGGTACATGTTGATCATGTTGGCATTGCTCACACTCGCTTCTATTGTGCTCTTCTTAACAAGTGCAGCAAGGTACTCGAGCACACTTGCTCGACTAACACCCGACTATGAACGTCCAAAAGGGCACTGAACATTCACTTTGAGTGGATTCTCAGAACATCTCCATCGGAGAGTTCGTAATCAGCTCCAACGATTCGACGAGAACGTCCATCAACACCTTTGATGAACCCATCACCGAGATCGGAGTGTACCTTGTAAGCGACTTGTTTCGCTTGGATTCCATCTTGAACAACAAGGGCATCTGGAAGCACGTTACCGTCTCCATCTGTCCACTGGCTTTCATCCTGAACAGGATACACGACAATACGTTGAAGTTCATCGAAGAGAACCTGATCAAGTAACTTGATGAGGCCAGTCCCTTGCAATTTCTCGACTCGCTCGGCCAGTACTGAGAGCCCTTTCTGTTGAGCCTCACTCATCGGCTGGTCTTCGTTCAATTTGAATGTCGTATCGCCAGCAACATATGTGATGAAGCCCGCTTTCCCTGCCTGTCGTAATGCAAGCTCTGTTTCTGCAGAACATGGTGTGAATGTAGGAAGGACACTTTGCAAGTGTTCGAGAACACCCTCAGGTGCAAGATCTGCTTTGTTTCCAGCAATAAAAATTGGAAAGAGATGCTTGCGGATGGAAGAGGCAAGAAGCATGAGAACATCATCTGACCAGTCCCATGGAGACGTCATGTCTTGGTGCTGTTGTGCAAAGGCATCAAACGAACGTTGGCATATCTGATCTGTTGCACCCAATCCTGAAAGACGCTCTTGCAAAAATTGAGTAAATCCTTTGACACCTTCTGCTTGAATTCGACGTGCTCCTCTCGACCAACCGTCTTTGACCAAACCAAGAATCCATGCATCGAGTTCACCAGTGAGGAATTCGACTTCGGCCAGTGCTTGTTCAATGGCTTGTTCTTTTGTTGCTTTGATACCCGTCGGATTTCCTTCAATATCTGTGGTTCCCCCAACATCAATGACCTGGATCAAGGCATCACACTCGGCTAAATCAGAAAGGAATGCATTGCCACGTCCACGCCCTTGGCTCGCTCCTGGTACAAGTCCTGCTACATCGACCAGCATGCATGGGACATAGCGCTGATGGCTCTCACAGGAGCCTGTTCGAGGTGAGCAGATGCTCCCCCCTCGATCATCGCTTAGTTGGGCCCGGCCGTCTTCCTCGAGACGCTTCCGCAATGTTCCGCATGGACATGGTTGGCGACTTGGTATGAATGAGAATCCGACATTTGGTTCAATGGTACAGAATGGATAGTTCGCAATATCGACGGGAATCAATGTTGAGGCAGCAAAAAACGTCGATTTGCCGACGTTTGGTTTCCCAACCAATCCGATACGCACGGTTCAACCGCCTTGCTATCACTCTTCTTCGGTTACCCCGGAGCGGACACGGGCAATGGCGATGTCAAGCTCGGGAAGGTTGACTCGGCCGTCGCCATCGATATCGATGAATTGCATCAACTTGGCAATGTCCCAAGGTGGCAAATCTGCAATGTCCGTACTGCGTAGAGCTTGTTGAAGTTCATATCCATCGATGAGACCGGAATCATCGAGGTCAATGGAACGGAAGAATTCGAAGATGCTCATGTCCTTCTTGGCAAGATAATCGGACAACATTTCCAATTCGTTCTTTTCAACCGGGAACTCATCGACTTCATCGTTGTGAAGTGTCGATGATACATCGATGATGGTCATGCCGCCTTCATCTTCGACATCTGCACCAACCACGAGAATGGTGTCAACACCAACGCCTCGCTGCAGGAGCTTGCGAATGGAGGTTTCACCACGCTGAACGGAATAGCGGGAGATGTCGGAAACCGTTGAAACGGATGTGTCGACCTTGATACCACCAACCGATGTTCGAATGAGGTTGAGGAAAAGAAGAATAACACCGATGGAGCCGAAATAGAACAAAACTGCTGCAGTGAGACTGAATCCACCATCGGTCATAACGACATCTTCGCTTCCCGAGTCAAGCAGTGCTTTCTCCGTGAAGTCGCCCATGAGTTTGGCAACGGTTGAGGTGACGCCACCAAAAGCGATCAACATCGTTGAGAGAGACGCTGAAGATGGAGATGCAAGTTGACGGTTTCCTGCGAGTGGGTATGATTCGGCTACACAAGCAACCGCCATGAGGCCTCCAACAGTCCACATGAAGCCAATATCGACAGTGGCTGCCATGTCGTTCAAGGCGCCAAGGCCGATGAAGACGTCGAGGGAAGTGAAGTATCCGCCAAGAGCAAACAGAGGGAAGAAGACCATGGCCAAGGTTGCTGCAAGTGCACCTGGCCGAGCAACGACTCCTGTAGCATTGCTCAGCGAAGTCATGATGATGTTCACGGAACCTGCCATAATCGGTAGGAGAGCAAGGGTCATGGTGATAGCACCAAGGTTCTCAAGCAGCGTACCTGCATCGGCTGAGGTAAGCAGGAACGGTGGTAATGTCAGGAAGAGAAGCAGTAGGCTGGCCTTGGTCATCGAGTCGGACCAAATTGGACGGCTAGCTGCACGAGGTACGACGTGGTATGCTACGGAGAATATCAATGCGATAAGTGTCCAAGACTGTGACATCCGCTCGCCAAGCCAAACGGTTTGCGTCGAACCAACCAACTCGCCAAAGAATCGGAATTGAGATCCGAAGATGAACGATGCAAGCGCCATGAACAGGAACCAGTTGCTTGCTGAGACAATCTCACCTTTGCGCTGTGCTACAGTCAAGAGAACGTTGATCATCACTGCGATGATGATGAAGGAGCGGAGGGCATGCATGAAGAGATCCTGAATGAGAGCCTCATTTGCCTCTGTTAAGTCGATGAGAAGACCGAGGATGGTTGGCAAGAGCATCGAGGAGATGGTTAGGACTGAGAACAGAATTGCGGTGAGGCTTGCATTTGCCTCACTTGCAAGACGTCCTGCTCCAGCACGTGCTGCAGCAACAAGGCCGCCGCCGATGAGAATGGATGTGAGCCCAGTCATGAGAGTAACATCGATGAAGGTGTTCAATGCACTACCATCGTCGTAGGACCAACCGATGCTCGCCAGAGAATCAAGCGCAGTTCCATCGTAATCATGCCACAATCCGAGGAAGGTCCCAATGGCAGCAAACGTTAGCCAAATCATTCCAAAGTTCATCCATGTCTTGGACCCGCTGCCCTTGTCGTCATTGAACAAGTCAACGATACCAGCTGGTGCTTTGTTGAGGAGGAAGAGACCAAATTGGCGCATTGGTGCGGACATGTTGCCAATTCCACGTTGAACATAGAAGGTAGCAAAACCAACGACAGTGAAGAAGAAAATCAGTGCGGAGAATACTGCGATCATGCATATCACCTCAATCTGCTAGGACCTCGCCTGCAAGTGTGGACACAATCGCACCAAGAGCGATGATGAACCCAAGCAAGTAGTACCAGATTCCTGAGCCTCCAAGATTCGACATTAATGGGACAATATCGCCAACGACCGGGATGTTGTCCCACCCAAAGACTGTACTAAAGAGTCCAAACATTCCAACTGTTACCACAGAAAGGAGAACGAGAATGACGCGGCTTGACGATGGTTCTGCAGTTCCAATGACTGCATCGGGGATTTCTGTACTGTTCGACATGAGGTGCCCTCAGGT
>DUJC01000052.1 GCA_013330015.1 Candidatus Poseidoniaceae archaeon
CCAATGCAATGCAAGCACCAACATGGAAGGGTTACGAGATTCCAGCAACCATCATCCTCGATCACGAGGAATGGACCACGGACAACGACCTCATGACACCGTCAATGAAGGTCAAGTTGCGAAACCTCTTGGCGCGCCACGAGGAATCCATTGCTGCCATCAAGTGAAGCCCATTCAACCGATTGGGTTTTGAAGCCCCATCGATGGGCTCTGTTTGGTGACCCACCATGGTTCGTGAACTCATTACCGTTGAAGGCGTTGACAGAAGTTTCGGACCAACCGATGTTCTACAGGACATCAACCTCATTGTCAACGATGGAGATCGTATCGGGATTGTGGGCCACAATGGTGCAGGAAAGACAACACTACTCAACACTATCAGCGATCAAAAGCAAGACGTTGGAGAGATCGAATTTGCACCAGGAATTCGTATTGCTTACCTGACCCAAATTCGTGATATTGAATCTGATTCAACCATTGAAGGAGAACTTGGTCGAAAGGGTCGGCAATTCCAAGAATTGGAGGATGAAATCGCTTCAATTGAAGCCCAAATGGTTGATCCATCATTCTACGAGGGCGATTGGGAACCGGTCATGGAGCGATACTCCGAACTTCAACAAACACTTGCATCATCAGGAGGTGGAAACGTTGCTGGAATTGCGAAGGGTATTCTCGAACGACTTGGTCTTGACCAACATCCAATGGACATGCATGTTTCCCAACTCTCCGGTGGAGAAAAAGCAAAACTCGCTCTGGCCCGTCAACTTGTTGGCCTTTCTGGAATCGATGTGATGTTCTTGGACGAACCGACAAACCACCTTGACATCCAAACAACAGAATGGTTGGAAGCCTTCCTAAAAGATTTCAAGGGAGCGCAATTGATTGTTTCTCACGATCGATATTTCCTCGACCAAGTTTGCAATAGGATTGTCGAAGTAGATAACCTTCGAGCATGGCCATGGAAAGGCAACTACAGTCAATTCATCGTTCAGAAAGTTGCCAGTGAACAAGCGCTCAATGAGCGAATTGGCAACCTCGAAAAGAAGATTCAATCCACGACAGGTGCCATACAGCAAATGAAGCGAGCCAACAAATACGACAAGTCAATCTCTGCAAAACACAAAATGATTACGCGTATGCAACAAGAACTCAAGGCACTGAAGGCGCGTGTTCCAAAGAAGCGAAAGCCGTTGATTCTCAAACTCGATGCCATCGATAAGGCAAGCATGGATGTCTTGGAACTTGTCGATGCAACCAAAACGTTTGAAGGACTTGAGCGACCTATTCTTGACAACCAAACCCTCGAAGTCCGCAAGGGAGATCGCATCGGAATCGTAGGTGGAAACGGCCAAGGCAAGACGACCTTGCTCAAAATCATCAATGAAGAATTGAAACTCGATTCTGGGAAAATCGATGTTTCACCAGGTACTGTCATCGGTTATTTCCACCAGGATCACGCCACACTCGACTTCGAGCTGAATCCTGTTGAACAAATTCAGAAGTTGCGGCCAGATTACCAATACGGAGACATTCGTGCTGCTCTTGGACGCTTCCAGTTCTCAAGCGACCAAGTTGGAACCAAACTCAAACAACTCTCTGGTGGAGAGCGTGCTCGTGTTGCCTTGCTCAAACTCTTGCTCGAAGACAACAACCTGCTGCTGATGGACGAGCCGACCAACCACCTGGATATGGAATCCAAAGAAACACTTGAAGAAGCGCTCATTGGATACGAGGGATCGCTCATCACCGTTTCGCACGATCGATGGTTCCTCGATCAAGTCGTCAATCGAATCTGGGAAATTGAGAGTGGTAAAATCAAAGTTTACTATGGCAATTATACAGATTATGTTCGAGCAAAGCAGGGGCTCCCTCCGCTTGCTGATGATGAAGTTTCTGAAGTGTAGATACACCCTTGATTTCATGAACTCCATTTGCTTCGGAGGTTCATGGCCGAAGATGCTGAGGAGCAACCGGTGTTTGAAACAAGCACAGGACCGGTACGTGTCATCACTGCAGCCTCCCTGTTTGACGGCCATGATGCGGCGATTAACGTCATGCGAAGACTCATCCAATCCTCAGGTGCGGAAGTCATCCATTTGGGTCACGATCGTTCAGCAAAAGATGTGGTCGATTGTGCCATTCAAGAGGATGCACATGCTGTTGCATTAACTTCGTACCAAGGCGGTCACGTTGAGTATTTCACATACATTCGACAACTGCTGGATGAAGCTGGTTGCGAGCACGTTCGTATCTTTGGCGGAGGGGGTGGAACCATCACACCACCAGAAATTCGTGAACTGCACCAAACAGGCATCTCCAAAATTTACTCACCTGATGACGGCCGAACGATGGGTCTCTTCGGCATGATCCACCATTTGATGGGCATCGCACAAGAGGTCGACTTGACATCAGATGCTCGAATGAAGAGCCTTGATGGCCCAGTCAGGCCTGAAGACATGGCCAAGGTTGGACTTCTCCTTACACTCTCCGAATCCGCCGATGAAGCGACATTCAAGCATACGCTAGAAGCATGCCGTTCATCATCCAGCGATGTTCCTGTCATTGGATTTACAGGCACAGGTGGAGCAGGAAAGTCAAGTCTGCTCGATGAACTGATGCTCCGTATTCAACGAGACAATCCAGGGAAAAAGGTCTGCTTGCTTTGTGTTGACCCAACACGTAAGCGAACAGGGGGTGCGCTTCTTGGCGACCGCATTCGAATGAATTCACTCTCCAACAACGACCTCTACATGCGCAGTCTTGCCAGTCGTGGCAGTGGCTCTGAGATCAGTGCCAACCTCGATCGAGCCATCGACGTTGCAAAGGCGGTTGGATTCGATCTCATCTTCTGTGAGACGAGCGGTATCGGTCAAGGAAGCGATGCCATCACTTCGGTTGCCGACCATTCACTCTACGTGATGACTGCGGAATTCGGTGCGCACACGCAACTCGAAAAAATCGAAATGCTCGATGTTGCAGATTTGGTTGTTCTCAACAAATACGAGAAGCGTGGAAGTGAGGATGCGCTTCGGGCCATTCGAAAGCAGGTCCGTCGCAACCGAAATCTGTTCGATGTTGCTGATGAGGAACTTCCTGTCGTTGCCACTATCGCAAGCCAATTCGCAGACCCTGGCGTCGATGCCTTGTGGCAGAAGCTCTCAGCCATGGTCGGATTTGAAGCACGTGCTCCAATGGAACTTGTTGGTGAACGCAAGGGCGTAATCCCCCCTGAGCGTGTCCACTATCTCTCTGACATTGCTGCAACGATTCGAACCTACCACGAAGAGAACACGGTAATTGCTCAGAAGCTCCGCCTTTGTCAGCACCTTGAATCTGCAAAGGAACACGTTCCATCCATTGCAAAGGATGTGGACGACCAAATTGCAGAACTTCGTGAAGAGATTGAAACGGCTCGTGAAGATCTTGCAAACTATCGAACCTTGGCTGATGAGTACCGAAGTGGAGAATACACCTACCACGTTCGTGGTAAGCCGTTCTCGGTCCAAACAACGACCGAATCGCTTGCTCATTCCAGCATCCCACGTGTTGCATTGCCAACGTTTGCTGATGATGGTGAATTGTTTGAGTGGCTCAGCAAAGAGAACGCTCCGGGTCACTTCCCATACACTGCAGGTGTCTTCCCATTCAAGCGAACCGACGAATTGAGCGCTCGAATGTTTGCTGGAGAAGGTGAACCTGAGCGAACCAACCGACGATTCCACTATCTAAGCCAAGGCCAAGACTATGTTCGATTGTCAACTGCGTTCGATTCTGTCACGCTCTATGGCCGAGACCCAGCATTGCGCCCTGACATATGGGGCAAAGTCGGAAATTCGGGTGTCAGTATTGCAACCTGTGATGATGCGAAGCGACTCTACTCAGGATTCGATCTCTGCGATCCAAACACATCCGTATCAATGACCATCAACGGACCAGCCCCCATTCTTCTCGCATTTTTCCTCAATGCAGCCATCGATCAGCAAGTCGAGAAGCATCTCTATGAACAAGGCAAAGCAATCGAACCACTCGATGTTGCTTATCGTGGAGAATTACCAGAGGGGCACAATGGATTCGGGCTTGGAACTGTAGGGCGACGTGGGGATGCGTTGGTCGATTCTGAAACCTATGCGGAAATCAAAGCACGAACCCTCTCAACCGTTCGTGGAACCGTTCAAGCAGACATCCTCAAAGAAGACCAAGCCCAGAACACGTGCATCTTCTCGACACCGTTTGCCCTCAAACTCATGGGTGATGTTCAGCAATACTACATTGACCACAACGTCCGCAACCACTACTCCGTTTCCATCAGCGGCTATCACATTGCAGAAGCAGGAGCAAACCCAATCACACAACTTGCCTTAACCCTCGCAAACGGCTTTACCTACGTCGAATACTATCGAAGCCGAGGCATGGACATTAACAAATTTGCACCCAACCTCTCGTTCTTTTTCAGCAATGGATTGGATCCAGAATACACTGTCATTGGCCGTGTTGCCCGGCGTATCTGGGCCGTTGCTATGCGTGATTTGTATGGAGCAAATGAACGCTCTCAGAAGTTGAAGTATCACATTCAAACCTCAGGTCGCTCACTTCACGCTCAAGAGATTGATTTTAACGACATTCGTACGACACTGCAAGCGCTCCTCGCAATCCAAGACAATGCCAACTCCTTGCACACCAA
>DUJC01000138.1:0-122 GCA_013330015.1 Candidatus Poseidoniaceae archaeon
TTTTCCTTCGCTAAAATGGCTGTTTAATATTATTTTTCTGTGTAACGCTTTCGAGATCTTAACCAACCTTCACTGAAGAAAATCAATGCGTACAGTGATGCAAGCCACAAGTGAACATTCGA
>DUJC01000138.1:463-1728 GCA_013330015.1 Candidatus Poseidoniaceae archaeon
ATATCATCAAGCCAGTTCGGTGCACTTTCCAACGGAGTCGCAAAAGCGATGAGAATCGATAGCCAAATCACTGTTATTCCGTGGAGTATCCATCGGAACACGCCAAGGATTTGCGTTGAATTTGCACGCATTTCTGACATCTGAGAATCAGTCAAAATCGCTGTTAATCCAACCACTTTGTCAAGCGCGCTTCCTCCGTTCCAACGAATCTTTCCAAGGCGGAACCGATTGATGAAATCAATACCCGTGAAGATGGTCACCCAAACAACAACCACTTCGAGGAGAGGGTCCAATCCCATCAAATCAAGCGTTCCCCACGTAGACCATGAGAAGATGATCCATATCCATGCAACCAAGAACAATTGGAACAAACGTGCAAACTTCGCAAGTTTTCTGAGGAGAACAAGATCGTGTGAAAGAATCAGTTCGAGTGAGATAAACAGACCTACTGTAAGCGTAATGATGCCACTTGAGGCGAGACCAAACCATCCAATATCGCCAATACGCCATGCTTCGAGTAAGGCCACAAACGCCCAAGCAAGGGCGATGACAGAAGCCCCGTTGACCGCTGCTTGCATCGTGTACAGAGGATCTCGTCCGTCTTTGAGAACGGATAGTCCACCCATAAGTCGTACTTCAAATCCAGACTCATCCACGATGCCGCGACTGGCTGCAGTCATCCCGCCAATGGCCTGAATTCGTGCTGTTTCTACAATGCTTTCGGAATTATCTTCCTCATTCCCATTGGACCAAGTTGCTCCTCGACTGGCTGCATGTGCTGCTCCCGTTCCTCGGCCCTTGCGCCCAGCTGAACGTGATTTAGCCCAAGCTCGAATTTCCGAAGAAATGATGTCCTCGACTTGATCTTCATTAAGCGGAGCCCCATGATCGGTGTACAACCAACGACACTGGATTGGAACAGGCGCTGGGTCTACATCGGGAGCAACCATTTGGAATTGCCCAGGACCAAGTGTTGGCAATTGTGCAACCAAATCTTGGTCGCCTCCACTCTCCTTGAGAAGGTGGCGGACCTTCTCAACATCTTGTGGTTGAGTAAATCGTCCGATAAACGTCGTATTGGCTTGAGCGAGAATCTTGTAATCTACATCGGAAACGTTCTGTGTCGCTAAGACACATGCAACACCGTATTTTCGAGCCTGTTTGAAAATGAGTTTGATGAGATCTTTTGCTGGAGGATTACGAGGATGTGGGGGGAGATATGGTGCAACCTCATCCATGAAGAAGAGCAGT
Organism: Candidatus Poseidoniaceae archaeon; assembly: GCA_013330015.1. GTDB lineage: Archaea > Thermoplasmatota > Poseidoniia > Poseidoniales > Poseidoniaceae > MGIIa-L2 > MGIIa-L2 sp8574u. Next base: position 1,715 of record DUJC01000138.1, read on the forward strand.
TTCAATTCACCATC
>DUJC01000138.1:2128-2380 GCA_013330015.1 Candidatus Poseidoniaceae archaeon
GCTTCATCTTGAATGGTGTTCAAGTACACGATGTTCAATGGGATCTTTCCAGGAATGGCTGGTTCGGCAAAGGAATCAATGTCAATTGGAACACCATTGGAAAAAAGGAGTTGATTGACACCGCTGGAAAAGGCTGCGAGTCGTCGCGCTAAATCGTTGCGAGTGGTTTTCGGTAGCCTTTCTTCAAAATCTGTAAGTCTGTGTTCGAACATGACCTCGTCCCAACTTGGAACATCGGGTTTCTCTCCTTCA
>DUJC01000138.1:2803-6245 GCA_013330015.1 Candidatus Poseidoniaceae archaeon
CCAACATCCAAACCGCAGCGTGTTCCTTCAACAAGAATTTCGTACAGAAACGGTTTGACGACTTTCCCTTGAGCTTTCTCGACATCGTATCCAGCAAGGCTCGTGAATCCAGCTGCGACCATGTCCCATGCTGTGATGGCTTCTTCGGGGTCAAGGTCTGCAGGTGGCGCTCGGAATGGATCGATGCAGAGCGGTAGACCTTTGCTTCGCAGGGGCGTCCAAATCCTCACCTCACTGTTTTCGAGCAGTTTACGCTTTCGATCGACATCACCATCTCGTTGCAGAAGTTCAGATTCATCAATACCAAGAGCGAGGCGTGCAAGATCGCCTTGTGGGTCAATGATGAGCGATGGAATACCAGCAAGGGCCGCTTCCTCAATCAGAGCCTTTGCCATAACAGTCTTGCCGGATCCTGTGGACCCAAGCATGGCTGCGTGACGAGCCAGTACTTGAGAGGGAATATCAATGGGTGCGCCTGAATCTCTTCGTTCTCCGAGAAAGAGGCCTTTCGGTTTGAATTTCTTCTTTGGGCCGGCCGAAACAGCCGGGTCAAGGATATCGTTGACCAATGAAGCGAATTCCGATGGAGAGGGTTGCTCTTCATCAGACACCATAACCGAGCAGAGGCGCTTGAGGTCTTGAAGTGCGCGACGCGCAGATGGGTCAAAGCGCATGCTCTTGAAGGTCGATTCATTCGCCGAAACATGCCTGAACGTATTCCGCTTGCTCGACCATCATGGACAGACGAAATGCGCAATGCTGCCGTCAATACATTGGATTCTGGCCGTTGGGTCAAAGGCCCACAAGGTCGTGCATTCGCAGAAGAATTTGCCGAGTACTGTGGTGTTGAATTCGCGTCTCCATGCAACAGCGGTTCTGGTGCCCTTATCGCTGCGCTTCGGCTTCTTGGAATTGGCCCAGGTGACGAAGTGATTGTCCCCTCGTTGACGTTTATCGCTACAGCAACGTCAGTTTCCATGACTGGAGCAACACCAATTTTTGCTGAAGTTGAGCCTGATTATTGGTGCCTCGATGTTGAAGATGTGAAACAGCGCATCACTCCGAAAACAAAGGGCGTCATTGGCGTCCATTTGTTTGGTCAGTGTTATGGGACTGAACTCATCGATTTGTGCAAGGAACACAACCTCGCCCTGATCGAAGATGCTGCACAAGCCCACGGTGCGTCCATTGTTTACAATGGAGCCTCGACCATGGCTGGTGCGCTTGGAACCATTTCTTGCTTCTCGTTCTTCCCTTCAAAGAATGTAGCTGTTGGTGGTGAAGGAGGGATGATTACAGCCGCTGATGCGGAGATTGGAGCCAGAATCAAATCCGTTGTCGACCACGGCCGAGATGGTTCGCTGCAGTCTCAGGAGGTTGGAACCAACATGCGTATGTCAGAAGTATTCGCAGCCATCGGTCGTGTGCAATTGAAGCATCTTGACGATTGGCTTGCTCGTCGCCGTTCCAATGCTGCGCTACTCAGCGAAACAATTGCTTCACATCCAAAATTGCAAGCGCCTCAAGTCCGCCCAGACTCTCAACATGCATGGCACCAGTATTGCCTACAAACAGAGAATGTTGAAGCATTTCTACAACATATGGCTATCAATGACATCGACGCACGCAAGATATACCCTGTACCTTGTCATCAGCATCCAGTGTACAAGAATCATCAACAAGCGAACGATAGGTTTTCAATGACATCTCAGCTTTCTGAACAACTCGTCTCCATACCAGTCCATCACGGACTTACTGATGGTGAATTGGAACGCATCGTTGAGGCGATCAACAGTTATTGACGAGTGAGCATTTGGACCAATGAAGCATTTGACCAGCCACGTAAATAGGTCAATTCCATTCCTGCCCAGGACGGAATTTGAATCGTAGCTTCTTCATCATCAAGTTCGACTTCAGCAATGATCAGCCCTGCAAGATTGCTTTCAAACTCATCAATTTCCCAAACAAATCCATCAGTATTTGTCCACAAATAGCGTTTCTTTTCGACGGAAGGATATTGCGAATCATCAACAATGGATGCAGCGAGGTTCCGTCCAATTTCCCATTCAAATTCTTTCGCTGCAGCACCTTTCCTCGACCCTTTCAAGGTTAGAAAATAAGCAGAATTTGATTTCCGAATTCGAATCGTCCAGTCTGGTTCTTGAAGGAGTAAACTGCACGCCTCCTTTGATAATCCAGAGACCAATTGTTTGTTGTTGTACATCACAGCACCATGCTCGGTCGATACATTGAGTTCCTTGTGATCAAGATACCATTGTTTGATTTCGATGCATTCTTTTGATTCATGAACCCATGGTCGTTCAAATCGTCCATCTACAAGAAAACGTCGCTCAATTTCGACATTTTCTGGCATGAGTCGTCCTTTGGCTTGCACCAAATAATCCTGTCCAAGCATTCTGTGAACAATTAACCAACTGGTTCATAACCACGAAACATGACACATAATCATGAACAACAGGATTGTTACATCCTTGGGACTTGTTCTCTTGATGCTTACAGCTGGATGTATCGGGAATGTACATGATGAATCGATCATGGAATTACCTGATGATTGGAGGACCCAAACAAGTCGAACTATTTCGCAACCGCATCTGGTTCAATTTGAATCGTGTTTGAACATGGAATACGATTTGAAGGCGAGCATTGCAGAAGAATACCGAACGCAATTATTGCAAGCTGTAGAGGAACAATATTACTACGGCTGGGGTATGTTCGATGATGGAATGGTTGCAGAATCTGCGATGGATGGTGATGCTTCTGCAGGAGCAGCACAGCCGCAGGCGCGTATTCAAGGTGAAGATTTCAGTGGCACCAACAACCAAGAGCAGGGGGTTGATGAAGCGGACTTCATCAAAACGGATGGGTATTACATCTATGCTCTACAAGGTTCAACACTCTCAATCATGAACGTTCCAACATATGGTGAAATCGAATTTTCAAGCAATTCTTCCATCGAAGGTTCGCCAATTTCTATGATGTTACGAGGAGATCGATTGGTTGTCCTCTCAAGTTACAACCCTTGGAACATCGACGAGGAGGACGCTCTCTACGAATACCTGCGCTGGGGTGGTGATTACAGTCAGTGGAGAGTCAATTCATTAACGAAGTACACCACTTACAACATCTCAGATAGGTCGAGTCCAGAGGTGATTCAGGAACTCTATTTGGAAGGGTACAATGTCGATGCACGGGAGATTGAGGGTTCCATTCGAGCCGTCACACACTCGTGGTTGAACATTCCTGGGTTGTCGGGTTGGTTGAACATGCCAAGCGCTTACTACGATCTCAATTGGGACGATCCACAACGCAGAACCTACCGTGAAATGATTGCTTACGAGACCATTCAGGCGAACCAAGAAGTTCTCGAGTCCATAGCATTGGAAGAGCTTGTTCCAAAAATCTACCAACGTATTGATGATCA
>DUJC01000138.1:6628-15754 GCA_013330015.1 Candidatus Poseidoniaceae archaeon
ATGGATGGATTCAGCCGTGGATTCACCAACATTCTCTCGCTTGATTTGTTTTCAACGACATTCGATTATGAATCAGACCACCTCCTGAGCAACCATCCACTCGTTTACGCATCAAGAGATGCACTGGTTTTGACCGAAAACGCATGGGATTGGTGGTGGTTCTGGGGCCAAGACGAGGTCGATGATATGACCAACATCCACACCTTTGACATCTCAGTGCCAGGAGTTACAACCTACACCGGTTCAGGACGCATTGATGGACAGATTCTGAATCAGTTCAGCCTTTCTGAGCACGAAGGTGTTCTACGTGTTGCAACCACCGTTGGCCAATGGAATCGATGGTGGATGGAGGATCCTGAACCGATGTCATCATCGGTCATCACACTCGTTCGTGGCGTCGATCCACAGACGGATCAACAAATCTTGCTCGAATACGGTCGCATCGATGGTATTGCAGAAGGAGAACGCATCTGGTCGGCACGATTTGTTGAAGACCGTGCTTATCTCGTTACATTCGAACAAATAGATCCTCTCTGGACCATCGATTTGTCGGACCCATCAACGCCGACAATCCTCGGTGAACTGGAGGTTCCGGGCGTCTCAACTTACATTCATCCACTTCACGATGATATGCTCCTTACCATTGGCATGGGCCCTGCTGGAGAAGATGGATTGGGACTTGATTGGTCAAGCACGCGGCTTTCCACCTTCAACATCAGCGACTTAACACAACCAGCAGTGGCTGATACATTGATGCTCTCTCCTGTGGAAGATCCGGAAAATGGTCGATGGACATGGTCCTATTCTGAGGCAATGTACGAGCATAAGGCGTTCCAATACTGGGGACCAAAGGAAATGCTTGCTGTTCCGCTCTCAACCTATCGGTATGTTGAGACCTACAACGAAGATTGGGGTTATCAGTGGCACTACGAATATGTTTCAAAAGCCGTCATTGTTAATGTCGATGAAGCAACTGGAAGCATGTCCGTACATGGTGAAGTCAACCATTCTTCTCTCCTCAATCATGAAGACGTTAATCACTGGTGGGGCGGAGACGAAAACATTCGGCGAACCATCTTTATGGGCGACTTCATCTATGCTTTCTCTGGAGCTGGTATCACCGTTCATAACTTGACGAGCATGGAACTGGCCGATGTTGTAACCTTTGATATTGAATACCCAGCGTATGCCTACTACGATTACTAGGCATGGCGAGAAGCCAAACCTCAATTGCTGAGAGGTTGCCATGAAATTATGTCGCAACGAGTAGGTGTTGTTGGTTGTGGTAGATGGGGGTCGAAGCATCTCCGTGCATTGGGACATCTTGCTCAGGAAGCGGACATCGAATGCATCGTTGCGTGCGATGTGCATCCAATGGCACTCGCACGAATTGGGGATGATCGTGTCTTGTTGCACGATGATCCATACACGCTTGTCGAACAATTCAACCTCGATTCTGTCATCGTAGCAACACCCAACGAAACCCATTACGAACTCGGAACGATGTTTCTCAACAACGGAGTCGATGTCTTTCTTGAGAAACCAATTGCAACAACGTTTGATCATGCCTCATTGCTAGTTTCCACATCCATTCATCAAGGAAAGACGCTCAAGAGCGGATTCCTTCTACGATTTCATCCGTGCATCGTTGATGCAAGAACGCAAATCCGATTAGGCAGAATTGGAGCTATTCAATCCATCCGATATTCCAAGAACGTACAACGTCAAGGTGATGATTCGTCGCATGCATTGGATACATTAGCCATCCATGGAATCGATTTGGCAGAGTTTCTCCTCGATGGACAAACCCCGTTGCGGATTTCTGAAGTTGTCGGTTCCCGTACATCCTGTGCATTGACATTGGAGTATCCAAATCAAGTCGAGATTTCAATCGATGTTGGGTGGGAGGCTGAAGCCGACGTTGCTGAATTGGAAGTAATCGGGCGTAACGGCAGGATTCTTGTTCAATTGCAGCAACACGAAAAATATGAGGTTCTGAAGGATTATTCCGCAATCCAATTGGTTCAATCCAATCACACGCCACTCGAAGCTGTTCTTCTTGACTTCCTTCGGCCAGATTCAGTATCCATCGCAACCTCAACAGGGTCCATTCTTAGAACCATCAAATGCGTAGAGCAGGCTCGTTTGCAATTAACAGCGCAAGGACGTTCAAAGACACGAGAATTGAAGAGATGAATCCAACTGGGACAAACATGAGCCCCGAACGTGTCATGCTCTGGCTTCTTGCCGGCGTCACCATTGCTTCTTTTGCGACATGGTTGATTCAAGACTCTGTCTTCGATGCAGCGGTCGCATTTTCGATTCTTTCCGTTATCGTCGCCTTTCTCTGGGGAGCAAGTCATTATGAGAAGACCGTCCGATTGACCGGAATGAAAAACGGTGGTATCCTCAATATCCTCACATTTGTTGCTGTAACTGCAGGACTCACCTATTGGTGTATTTATTTCTACGACTTCCCCGTCGTTGGTTCGATCATCGGTAGCATCGGAACCAATGCCTACATTTGGTGGACCTTTGGTATGCTTGAACCGGGCACCCCGTCCGCATAAGTGTGCCAAGTGTCAAAAGCCTCCGAGATAACATCACTCCGATGGCCAAGCACGGTGAGCATCCTGAACTTCCTTCTGAATTGGAAGAATTGTTGGAGGCAGACGTTCATACCATCTTTCTGAAGGCCGACTGTCCCCCTCGCGTCAAGCGTGGTACCATTGGCCAACTCAAGTTGGTTGAATTGGAGTCAGAAGATGCCTGGGATAACCTTCGGCTGGAATCCCTTCAAGAGTCGTTGCGAACTGTTGTAGAAGAGAATCAGCACAGGAGCGATTGTTTCCTAGAAATCGACCGGAAAGGTTGCCAAGTCCTCCAACTCGGAGATTTGAGAGTTACTTGTGCAAGCCCGCCGTTTTCGGATGCACGGGAAATTACTGTTGTCCGTCCAGTAGCAAAACTTTCACTTAGTGACTACAATCTTGATCCCAAGATTGTTGAGCGTTTGTCCAACCATCATCGCGGTGTCTTCATCTGTGGACGTCCTGGTTCTGGAAAGACAACACTTGCTCAGGCCATTGCTGAATATCTCGATGACGACATCGGCGCCATGGTCAAGACAATGGAAGCACCTCGAGATTTGCAGCTTGCTGAACGCATCACACAATACGCTCCGTTGGAAGGAGATCTGGAGAAAACTGCAGAAATCATCTTCCTCGTACGTCCTGATTTCGTCATCTTCGATGAAGTCCGACGTGCTCGCGACTTCGAGATCTTTGCTGATGTCCGTCTTGCAGGTGTAGGGTTGCTTGGTGTTACGCATGCAAACTCTGCCCTCGAAGCCATTCAACGTTTGATTGGAAAGGTTGAGTTAGGTCTTGTATCTCAAGTGCTGGACACTGTATTGCACGTTGAATCGGGTAAAATTCAACAGGTTCTCGAATTGAGAATGACTGTCAAACCTCCATCGGGTATGCAGGAAGAATTGGCTCGGCCGGTTATCGAGGTTGTTGAATTCCCAACAGGTAAGGTGACGCATGAGATGTTTGCTTTTGGTTCAGAACTTGCAGTCGTCCCTGTAACGGAATCGAGCCAGAAGAAACCCCTCCAACAATTGGCGCAGAAACAGCTCATCCATACCATTCGACAATGGGCGGGCGTTCACGTTCGTGTCCAATTTACAAGCGATACTGCAGCAACTGTTTACGCCCCAAGCAATATGATTTCGACGCTCGTTGGTCGCGGAGGAGACAATGTTCGTGCATTGCAAGATCAGCTTGGAGGTTTGCGATTAACCATTGAGTCGCTCGATGATATGCCCGATTCCAGTGATGTTTCAGAACACTCAATTTGGAGTGATGATCAGGACCGAAGAGCGTATCAGAGCCGTGCATATGAGCAACATGGACGCTCGAAAAAGACACGAAAAGGCCGTCGTCGGTGAGAAGGAGACTTCTTGAAGAACGGTCACGCCCGCCAAGCATGGCGCAGCAGGACGATGGTTCAGGTCGTGCTCCTGTTGTTATCGTTCGACCAACAACCTCGGTCACAAGTGGCGTGGCAGTCACTCAGAAACTTGTCGGGGCTGCTGTTGCATTCGGAGACATTCTTCGACGTACATTTGGCCCCAACGGTCTGGACAAAATGATGTACAAAACCAATGGAGAGAATGCCATTACAAACGATGGTGCGAAAATCGTTGCAGATCTACTCGTTAAACATCCTGCGGCAAAGGCCTTCGTTCAACTCGCTGAATCGCAAGAAAATGCATGTGGCGATGGTGTTACAGGCTGCTTACTGTTTGCAAGTGAATTGATGAAAGAGGCAGGACGCTTGCTCGAACGAGGTGTCCATCCTCTCGTATTGGTCGAAGCCTACCAAGATTCGATTGTAGAAACACTGAATGTTCTTGATGCTCGTTCTATGAAAGATGTGAGTGGGGATACGTTGCAATCCGTTGCAAGAACGGCCATGGTTGGGAAATCTGCTGAAGCAGGCGGCGACGCATTGGCGAAACTCTTGGTCGAATGCATGATGACCGTCCAATCCAGCGGCAGGCCCGTTCGAGCAGAGAACGTTCGAATGACAAAGCGAGGTCATGATTCACTCCAAGAAACTCGGTTGGTCAAAGGCGTCGTCATCGACAAGAAGTTTGATTCTGAACGGACTCCAAGAATTAACCAAGCGTGCAGTGTCCTCGCCTTGACATGTCCGCTGACAATACAGAAAACCAAGCGTGATGCTGAAATTGAGATCGAGCGACCTGAGCAGATGCTTGCATTCTTGGATGCTGAGGAGCAATTGATTGCAGAAAAGGTCAATCTTCTCAAACAATCCGGTGCACAAGCCATCTTCACTTCAAAGGAAGTCGATGAGCGAATTCAACATGCTTGCAACAACGATGGGATCCTTCTTGTCGGAATGATGGAAGAGGATGGAATTGAAGACATCGCCGCCGCTACCGGTGCTGCACTCATCAACCATCTTGATGATGCAACAACAGAAAGTCTTGGTGCGCTCCAATCGGCGCGCATCGATGTATCTGAACGAGAAGATGGCCGGCGTACACGACTTATTGTGGACGTTGGTCCAACATCCGGTCTTGTCACCATCGACGTTGGTGGCGGGCAAGGTGCTGCTGTTGAAGAATACATTCGAGCTATGTACGATGCTTTACGGACGATGGAATCCGTTATCGATCAACCTGGAACAATACTCGGTGGAGGGTCCTTCCACATGGCTGCAGCACTCCATTTGAGAGAGCGAGCAGAATCCATCTCTGGACGTCAACGCCTAGCCATCGAAGGATTTGCTCGGGCGCTGGAAACAATTCCAAGCACGCTCGCCCTCAACGCTGGAGAAGATCAAATCGACACCTTGCTCCAACTACGTGCTGCGCATCGAAACAGGACCAATCGTTTTGGTGTTTGCAAGAATGGACGTATTGGTGAAATCGAGGGAGTTCTGCTCTCCTCCTCCACCGTTTCCCACGCTTTGCAAGCAGCTGTTGAGACCGCTTGTGGTCTTCTTCGAGTTGACCAAGTCATCTCGTCCCGTGGCGATTGAGCAAGTGGCCTCATCACATGCTTGATAACAAAGACATACAAGAGGTCGATAACGGGTGCAACCATGGACTCGGGAAAACCTCGCGCATTACTCAGCGTATGGGACAAAACAGGCATCGTCGAATTTGCAACTTCACTGGTCAACCTTGGATTTGAATTGATTTCAACTGGGGGGACTGCACGCAAACTGAAAGAAGCCGGACTTGAGGTCATGAGCGTTACCGATGTTACGCAGCATCCCGAAATTTTCGATGGTCGGGTCAAAACACTTCACCCGGCTATCCACGGCCCGCTCCTCGCACGACTTCAGAAGGAAGAAGACCGAATCGGTATGGAAGAATTGCAGTACACTCCTATCGCACTTGTCGCATGCAATCTCTACCCATTTGTTTCTGCAGCAGCCGCAGACCCTCCACTTGACAAGGATGCTTTGCTCGAGATGATCGATATCGGTGGACCAACCATGGTTCGTGCATCAGCAAAGAATCATGCAAACGTCATCATTTGTTGCAATCCGGACGACTACGATTCCATCATCGAAGATTTGGAACAATCGCAAGGCAATCCTTCAGGCGTTCCTATATCGCGAAGGCAAGAACTTGCTCTCACAGCATACCAACACACTGCATCGTACGATGTGGCTATAGCCAACACACTTCACGGCCGATGGAATGGTGTTCCTGAAGCGTTTGATTCTGTTGCTGAACAATCTGCTCGCTTCCATGAAACACTGCTCGCTTCATCCATGAAGATGGAAACGCTGCGTTATGGGGAAAACGCTCACCAAAGTGCAGCTCTCTTTGTTGATGATGATGCCCATGGAACCCATTCAACGCTCGTAACTGCACATGTTGAAGGCGGTAAAGCGATGTCGTACAACAACTATTCAGATGCTGATGCTACGTTACGATTGTGTCGTTCATTGTCAACCAATGAGTGGCCAGACACGCCACATGCCTGTGTCATCGTTAAACACAACAACCCCTGTGGTGTCGCTCTCGCTGCACGTCAGGTCGATGCGTACACAAGTGCATTGGCAAGCGATCCTGAATCTGCTTTTGGATCCATCATTTGTTTCAATGAAATTGTCACCCTTGATACAGCCGAAGCAATGGCCGATTTGTTCATCGAAGTTCTCATCGCTCCCGGATACACTCCCGAAGCGAAAGAATTCATCATGCAGAAAGGAAACCGCCGACTTCTCACCATCGATTCACCCAATGACCGACTTGCGCCACTCGAACGAAAGCGCGTCCTGAAGCAGATTGAAGGTGGATGGATTGTCCAGACTGAGGAGGCACCAATCATCGATTGGAACTCCGCCAAAACCGTTACTGAAAAGAGCGTAACCGATGCCGAAATCGATTCAATGAAGTTCGCTGTTCGCGTCTGTGAACAAGTGAAATCAAATGCAATCGTTATGGTTCAAGGTTTGTCAACCGTTGGTATTGGCCCGGGTCAAACCAGTCGTGTCGAAGCTGTTCGGATTGCCGCTCGTCGCGCAGGCGAACGAGCCAATGGGTGCGTCCTAGCTAGCGATGCATTCTTCCCGTTCGCTGATGGTCTTGAACAGGCAGCACAAGCAGGTGCTTCCGCTATTGTTCAGCCAGGAGGTTCAATCCGAGATCAAGAAGTCATTGATGCTGCAAATCGACTCGGAATCTCCATGCTCTTTACTGGTCATCGATTGTTCCGCCATTGAAGCGGGCATAAGAGATTGGCGTCTCCTTCATGTAGTATTGACATGTCGAAGAACCATGAGCGACCACGTCATTGCGGTGCTTCCCGGCGACGGTACAGGGAAGGAAGTAGCGGTCGAGGCCCAGCGCATTTTGGATACCATCCAAGAGCACACAAACCACGGGTTTGAGCAGACCGTGATTCCATGTGGTGGACAGCACTATCTTGCAACCGGTGAAGAGTGGGCTGAAGGTTCGTTTGAATTCTGTCGAGATGATGCAGATGCTATTTTTATGGGGGCTATTGGTTATCCTGGAGCGAGACTACCAAACGGAGATCTTGCCGGAGGGTCTGTCATTCTCGGCATGCGTAGTGGATTGGATTTGTACGCCAACGTTCGACCAATTCGTCTGTACGAAGGCGTTCCTCACAAGGTCCACGGTCGCTTCACCAACATTTGGGACCCGGACATGGTGGACATGGTCATTCTTCGTGAGAACACTGAAGGGCTCTATCACTCATTGCTCCACCGAAGTGCTCAACGAGCAAAAGGGCTTGAAGGATACGAGCCTCCTGAAATTGATTTTCCAGGCCTTCATGGTGAAGTTGCATACGACCCTCGACCAATCTCTTCTCATGGTTCAGAGCGACTCATCAAGATGGGATTCGATATCTGCGATACGCGGAACGGAGCCCCAGTGGATGGAAAGTCCCGTGTTTCCTGCATTGACAAAAGCAATGTGACACGTGGATGCCAATTGTTCCGACGAACGTTTGATGATGTTGCAAGCTCATTTCCTCATGTTGAGAAGGACTACGGATACATCGATGCATTCACACAGTGGTTGACACGTACGCCAGAATTCTACGATGTTGTTGTTACCTCGAATATGTTTGGCGACATTGCAACCGATTTGGCCTCAGTTCTCCAAGGAGGGATGGGGATGGCTGCATCAGGAAACATCGGTGACGACCACGCCTTCTTCGAACCAGTTCATGGGTCTGCACCAAAGCACGCTGGGTTGAACAAGGTCAACCCGATTGCTAGCATCAATTCCGTTCAGATGATGTTGGATTGGCTCGCACGTCGATCAAACGATGACGACTTGTTGAATGTCTCAAAGATTCTTGACCAGAGCGTTGCAGAACACCTTAACGATGGAACGTCATTGACCTATGATTTAGGTGGTACTGCGTCATGTACCGATGTAGGCTCTTCGATTGCAACTCGGCTTGCAACGCACTTGAAAGAGCTCTAGTTCGGCTGAACTTGCAGTTGTACGGTGGGAACTTTCCATCCGACAAACCAAATTCCAATCAATGCGATAATCGCAATGGTTGTTTGACCGAAACCTGGATCACCTAGTTTCGTTACAAAATAAATGGAAAATGCCGAAACAAGAGAAATGATTCCAATAATGATGATCTTTGAATGCAGAGGTAGTGCTCGACCTGCTTTGTAGTATTCAAGAAGTGCATTACCAAAGAAACGGTTCGTTAGGAGCCAGCGAAACATTCGTCTTGATGATCGTCCGAAACAGAACCCCGCGGCTACAAGCCACGACGTTGTGGGCCATCCGGGAACAATCGTTCCAATTACAGCGAATACGACGAAAATGCTGCCTAGCCCAGTCCATAACCAACGTACAACTGGGTTTTTTGAGGGTTTATGCGTGTCCAATATGAACTCGAGAATCTCTTCATTTGAGAGGTTTTGAAGGGCGACAGAAAGGGCAGTAGCTTCGCTGGACTGACCTTCCATAACCACACTTCCTATACCGACCGTGGGAATTGATAGTCATAAGGAATAGGGGTAAGCGTTGAACAATCGGAAGGACTGAAATTAAGCAGCCACTGGGATGAAGCATGGGGG
>DUJC01000043.1 GCA_013330015.1 Candidatus Poseidoniaceae archaeon
TGGATGTCTTGTCGTCTCTTGTATCCTTGGATTCTTTGTTGCACAGTCCATCCACAGTCTTGAGCAGAATGGGAAAGCTCGATTTGCCCAACTCGTTGATCTGTTGTCCATGCTTCCGCTCGCTCTTTCAGGCGTCATGGTCGGCTTGGGTGTTCTCCTCGGCATTCTGAAGATTTGGCCGGTCCTATTCTCATGGTATGCATTACCGATTCTGCCACATGCTATGCTCACAACACCCTTTGTTGTGCGCATACTGCTTCCTGCAATGCGAGAAATTGATTCCGATTACGATGATGCTGGTAAGGTTCTCGGATATACCACAATGCAGCGATTCGTTCGAATCAAACTTCCACTGCTAAAGCCACAAATCGTTGTTGCAGCAGCACTTTCGATGGCGTTCTCATTAGGAGAATTCGGAGCATCCTGGATTCTCTTACGCTCAGGAGCCTGGGACACATTACCTGTCTTGGTCGATAAGTTGATGTCCAGACCGAAATACTTCGAGCTTGTCGAACCAATTGCCATGGCTACTGCAACAATTCTCATGTGCATGACATTCCTATTGTTTGTTATTGCTGAACGGTTTCGCAGTCATCAAGGAGGTGGTTTCTGATGTCATTGAGCATTAAGCAACTCAACGTCGTCATCGGCCAATACTACATTCTTCACAATCTGAATCTTGACCTCAAATCTGAGGAAATTGTGGCCATTCTCGGCCCAAGTGGGTGCGGAAAAACGACTCTGTTACGTACGATTGCTGGACTCCAAAAACAACAATCAGGTACTATATCCATGAATAATCAACCCATACAAGACATGTTGTGTGAACACAGAGACATTGGGATGTTGTTTCAGCGACCCGTCCTGTTCCCGTTCAAAGATGTACTCGGCAACATCCTATTTGCGTACAAGAACAAAAGACTCTGGAACATGAATGATGTTCATGAAGTCATGAACGAAATGGGCCTCATCGGTAAAGAACAACAGAGTATTGAAACTCTGTCAGGAGGAGAAGCGCAACGTGTTGTTCTTGCAAGAACACTCCTTACCAATCCCAAACTTTTGCTCCTTGACGAGCCACTTTCTGCACTCGATGTAGATCTACGGCGAAAGATTGCTCACGAAATTCGTGCCGTGCTGAAATCTCGATCGATTCCAGCCATCCACGTCACGCACGACCCTGCAGAAGCTGAGATTATTGGAGATCGAGTCATCCATTGGAAGGAACTGCAACCAGGTGGCGATGATGAGGAGTAAACTATTTGATCCTCATCCATGGAAGATGTGGACTTATGCATGGAACCATAGAGAGCAAGGAATTCTATTTCCCTCCTTCATTGGAGGATTCTTCCTTCTCGCCATCGGAATTCCATATGGAATAACAAACAGAATATCAGAATTCATCGGATGGACGGCATTTGATCCAGAACTCCCTCTTGATTCATCCATATCCTATATTCCAACCATGAACATCGCCTATTTTTCGTTCTACATCTACTACATCCTCATTCCGTTGTTGGCACGTACGGAAGTGCAGAGAAAGTGTGCCATTATATTCTCACAACGTCTCTTTGTAGTGACATTACCAGTGTTTCTGATCTTTCTCTTACTACCTGTGGAAGTTGATCTTCGCTCCGAAGTAGCAGGCGACGACATTCTCACAACACTTCTTTCACTCATTCACGGCGTTGATCAACCGTACAATGCTTGGCCAAGTCTCCATGTTGGACACAGTCTTAGTGTTGTTCTTTCAGTGCCACTGATGTACAACATCAACAAATTCACTCATGCAACACTTTGGATCGCATGGCTACTACTTTCAATTTCGACGATGACAACCCAGCAGCACTATCTCTTTGACGTCGTTACAGGCATTCTGTTTGCGCTTGTTGTTCACTACAAGTTCATTCGACCAGTTGTTACCAAATGCATCGAAGGGGAATACGATAATGCATTCCAGCAACTCTAAGCGAACAGGGTCGAAACAACCTCAGGTTGTGTAAGATAGATGGTCAATCCAACACCGGCCATGATCATCATCCAAGAACCAACCAGCTTGATCATACCAGTCATTCGTCGCAAGAAATTGATCATCACTTGACGGCCTAAACCGACGAGAACTGTGACCAAAATCATCAGAATCAACAACCCAAGCATGAGGCCAGACAATCCTGAGATGGTCGCACTGCTTCCGAGCGTTCCTAAGAAGATAACGAAAGGCAACACAGCAGCTGCAGTACAATCGATGGAGGCAGCAGCGTAACCAATACCGTAGAGGTACATGTTTCGACGAGGCGTAAAGGTCTCATCCATTTCTGTTGTTGACCAACGATCGACGAGTTTCTGAACAAATCCGAGGACATGGGAAGTGATTCCTAAAAGCATAATGGAACCAAGAACAATGAGCAATACAGCGATTCCAATCGCAATGTAATGAATCATCCCAGATTGGGCAAAGGCTTCACCCATGGCGAAAGCAATGATGCCGATGATGATGAAGAACGTCCACATTCCCAATCCTGCGAGTGTTCCAATCACCCAAGAAGAAGGCATGGGCGTTTTCAATTTCCCTTCCTTGATCAAATCGTCTTCTCGTGCTCCAAGGCTGAGGTAGTACGAAATGAAACCAGGAAGTACAGGGAAGGCACA
>DUJC01000109.1 GCA_013330015.1 Candidatus Poseidoniaceae archaeon
ACGGGCGATGAACCTTGGATGCCCGGTGATTTGCGTCCTTACGGCAACATTTCCATCTCTCCTGCCGCAGGTGTTCTCAACTACGGCCAAGGTCTGTTTGAAGGAATGAAGGCCTATCGAACCGATAAAGACAGAGTTGTCTTCTTCCGTCCTGATGAGAACGCACGACGTATGCAACGTGGTGCTGATCGATTGAAGATGCCCCCTGTTCCAGAATCCATCTTCATCGATGCTGTTGAACAGGTCGTTCAAGCCAACATCGATTGGTTGCCACCTATGGGAAGAGGTGCAATGTACGTCCGACCGTTGTTGATGGGAAGTGGCCCTGTTCTCGGTGTATCCCCTGCTCCAAGTTATTCGTTCATGATTTACGTCACACCGGTTGGACCCTACTTCAAAGGCGGTATGCGTGCGATTGAATTGTTGATCTCTGATGAATTCCATCGGGCTGCACCGGGTGGCTCTGGCGGCGTTAAGGCGATTGGAAACTATGCCCCTGGCATGATGCCGAGCAAGTTGGCCAAATCACAAGGTTATGCTGAAGTCATCTATCTCGATGCTCGAACCAGTACCTACATCGAAGAAGTTGGTGCTGCGAACTTCTTCTGCATCAAGGACAAGGTCCTCTACACGCCTGAATTGACGGGCACCATTCTTCCTGGAATCACTCGAGATTCCATCATTGCGCTCGCTCGCCACATGGGCTACGAAGTGGTTGAAGAGAAAGTCAGTGCAGAATTCGCAATGTCGGCGGATGAGGCTTTCTGCTGCGGAACTGCAGCCGTTATCTCTCCAATCGGAAGCATCACCCACGGTGATACGAAGGTGACTTACGGTGAGGGGAATCCAGGAGCAATCACCAAAACATTGTACGACAAGCTCACAGGAATACAAAACGAAACCGAAGAAGACACCTTCGGATGGTTGCACGAAGTTCCGCTGTGATTAGTTGCCTTTTTTGGCTCCAGTCTCAACGTGCCAAACGAAGTACGTCTTCTCATCGAGTATCAATTCGCTCTTGTAAACCATTCCGTATTCGCTCGGTTCAAATGTTCCATCAAAAGTGAATTGAAGCATCAACAAGCCATCACTGGTGGATTTGATGACACCTGTTCCATCTTGGACACCTCCAAGTTGAGTTATCCCGAAACGCTTCTTGTTAACCTCAACATTCGTTTCGATGAAGTTGATTTCATAATCAGGAGACATTTCAGCACAACGAATTCGCTCAACAGTCTTACCCTTCGTATTGTATGGAATCTTTACAGCCTTCAGGACAAATGGATCGTTGATTTTACCTGAACCACTCTGGATTGCAGGCGTTCCTGAAACGTGTTCTGCCTGCACGCCGACACGTTCCTTACGTCGTGTCAAGATCATTGGAACGACAAGAATGAATGCTAACAACAGGAAGATGATTGGGAAGCAAATCGGCTTGAACGGATTCTTCTCCTTTACTGGTGGTTGTTCATAGGAGCGATAATCGTAACATGTTCCATCCGATTCAATCTTTGGAACCGATGAACGGTTGTACGGATCTCCACCACACTCCAATTCGAACGAATCGTTGAATCCATCACCATCATCATCAAAGTCAGCCTCAAACATACCGAGGCGAGTGACGTTGTTTGGGAGTCCATCCAAGTCGTAATCTTCCTCAATTGACAAATTGAATGTGGTCGAGATTTGTGAACCGATTAGTAAGTTGGTTGCAGTGACCGTGTACTCGGTCAAGTTCGATGGAACAAGAGGCACTCCGTAGATCGTACCGTTGCCGCTTGAAGTTCGTGCCAACGTATCGCCACCGAAGAACAAGCCGTATGGTAGGGCAGGTGTAATCTCCCAGATGTCGACGGTCATACCCGTAACAATTGGTTGAAGTGAAACGTTACGTTGTCCTTGCAACAACTCGAAGTCACCCGTTCCATAAATCACAGACAAGACGTCGTTAAAGTCGCAAATTCCATCGCCATCACTATCAAGAGGCGTGTCAAATTCATCCTTCGGATTGGTTGATCCACATTCTTCTTCCTGAAGGTCGGTCCAGTTGTCGTTGTCATCGTCTGAGTCTTCGATTAACCCAGTCGTTGATTCGCCCCACAACTCATCTGGCGTACCATCGCCATCGGTATCAAGCCAGGCCGCTGCATCGTTCGGGAAGGCGTCTGGGCCAGCCTCACAGTAATCAATCGGGAGTGCGGGTGCGGTCGGTCCATCGCAGATACCATCTCCATCGGTATCCGCATCCCATGGGTCAGATCCGGTATTGTTAGCATCAACGTAGGTGCTTGTGTTCGTCTCAACAGTGTTGTTTAGACCATCACCATCGACGTCCTCATCCATTGGGTTACAAATGAGATCACCATCGAAATCGGCTGGAACATCCGAATCATCCAATGAGTCTGAGAGACAATCTTCCTCAAGCAAATCGGCGAAGCCATCATCATCATCGTCGAGGTCTTCGATTAAGCCACGGCGAGGGTCAGCATCATCAGGTAATTCATTCGCTCGACCATCAAGGTCCGTATCCTCTAAGATGCCAATTTGGACAACAAATTCGTCGTTGAACAGACTGCTGTTGGCATAGATGGTAAAGTTGGTCAAGTCGATTAATTCGGTTGGCGTCCCCCAAATCGTTCCGTTGTCGGCACCAAAGAATAGGCCGTCAGGCAAGGCAGGTCCGATTTCAAAGCTGGAACCGCTGATGATCATTTCTGGTTCGAGTGCAACCATTTCGGAGTTGTTCAAGAGGTACAACGGTCCGAGTGACATGTT
>DUJC01000157.1 GCA_013330015.1 Candidatus Poseidoniaceae archaeon
GAGAATGGTTTGTTGCTGTTCTCCAAACACGTTCTGACCCATTACGGATGCTACATCGAGTTGGTTTGAAAGTGCGTGATGGAGTTTCACAATCGCTGCTTCAGGTGATGATGTAATGCCATGACCAAGCAAACCAATTTCTTGTTGAATCCGTCCTTTTGAGTAAACGTTCATGTTGATTGGTCCGTGGATGCACTGGTTGACGATTAATACGGGGACTGCAAGGTTTTCAAGGGATGCTCGAAGTTCTGCATTTTGAGGTGCGTCATCGTTTGAATTCTCGATTGGTAAGTGACCCAAACCGGTACCATGGATGACCAATGCGTCGGCTTTAGAGGAAACAGCATCCTCTATTTCACGCGCCGTAAGCCAAGGCCCAGCAACCATTTGTCGAACAACAATTGATTCATCATAGCGGTCGGCTTTGCTTGTGGTCGGTCTTGGTATTGTGTTTTTCCGAGCCTCTTCATAGTGTTGGCTCAGTTCGAGTTGATTGTGTTGATCTCCAATACGAACCGTGGCGAGTGGTGTTGTGTTAACAGGACGGAAGGCATCCCTTCGACTCGAGTGCAACTTCCGAACCCCAGTTGCAGCGTGAATTGAGCACGAACCATCGTCACTCGTTGTGTGCATCGAAACGACAACCGCATCGCTAAGCTGACCGGTTGGCGCAGGTCCCTCTGCTGACCATTTGACTGCTGCAATGAGGTTCTGTGCGGCGTCGGATGACGCCCGATCGCTCGATCGTTGGGATCCTACAAATGCAATGCGGCCGGGTGGATTTCCGCCCTGGCCGCACCAAGCAAAGGCCAAAGCAGAGGCAGTGATGTGAAGTGTATCTGTTCCGTGTGTTACAACAACGCCTACGCATCCCTCTTCGAACGCTTTTTCGGTGGCCTCGATAACAAGATTCCAATGAACAGGTCGAATATCCTCACTGAACATATTCCCAATTTTATGAACCTCAAGGTTTGCGATTTTCAACAATTCAGGGACGTGTTCGAGCAATTCTGAGGGTTCAAACTGAGCGGTGACAGCTCCAGTTGTGTAATCAACTTTTGAAGCGATGGTTCCTCCTGTGTGAACGATTCGTACCGTGGGGAGGTCTTGCGCATGTACCGGTTCGATTTCTTGAGTGGGATTTGAAGAATCTGGTTTTTGCGACGAAAGAATTTCAACCGCATCAAGCGGATGGCTCACATTGTATCCGTTTGCCAGTTTGATGGTAATGTGACCCTCGATTGCCGGGGGCAAAACAACGCCTTCAATTTCCGTTTTTCCTTCGTGCGTCAAGATTCTAAGATGAACGTGGTTACCTGCCTCAAGATCTTGTGCCATGGTGCTTGGAATGGTTTCCAGCCCTTCAACAATGCGATGGTGGTGCCGGGAGCGGGGCTCGAACCCGCGACCTTCGGATGTCTCAGACACCACAAGGGGCTTTGCACGTCATACGATCGCCTTGAAGGCTGCCCTATGAGTCCGACGCGCTACCAACTACGCCACCCCGGCTTGCCCTCGCCTGCGAAACCCCCCATTTGAAGAATGCGGGTTCAAACAGATGGAATTCGACCGCATCCTTCATTCACTCTCACCCATCCGAAGGGTCATGGTCGACCTCTCGACGGCGATGACTGCGGCCCAAGGCGAACGTCGTCAGCGAACGCAAGGAGGGGACAAAGAAAAGAAGGTACGTCGAACTGGTCGTAACCTCGGTATCGAAGCATTCGATCCAGTCAAACACGTTCAGAAAGAGAGGGCAGACACTGCATCGATGTGGCTTGTTCTTGCATTCTCACTTACCATCACGCTCCTCATGCGCTATGTCTTGATGGATTCAACGGACCCTGAGAATTCCAAGATTTTGTACATCCTCCCTTTAACATGCATCTTCCTTATTCCGACGCTTCATCGAACTGTGATGCCAGAGCGATTCGTCGAGCATTACGGCGGCGGCACATGGTTCAAGGCAGCATTTTTGCACACCTTCACGTTCCTTGCTCTGTCGTTTCTTTTGGTCAACCCACCGTTTGGGGACATCGCAGCACCGGAACTTGCGAGCAAATGGACGGTTGTTGCCGACGATGGTGAGGAACTTACCTATCCACACGGAATGGCCACATCAGGTGCTACCTTGACCTGGTACACAGAAGGTTCTCCTATTCTTGAAGGTGAAGCTTGGTTGTTGTTTGGGCTGATGGACAACGTCAACTCCGATGGAGCTGTCGTTGAAGTCACGCGTGAGTATCAGGCCAACGAAACAATTCGGGAAGACAACATCTCGTACTGGAACAACAATGCTGAGCGAATTGCCAACGGTACGTCAACATCCAACAAATCTGCACCAAATCTGACACCACACGGTGATTTGGATCAACCCTTCTCTGTATTTTTGGGAACCGACCTCGAGGAAGGAACGCACAAGATTGTCGTGAAGATTACAGAGGAAGGAGATCCATGGCAAAACGTGCAGCGATACACTTGGAACCTCGTCATATCGAGCGAATCTGCTGTTCAAGATAGCAAGTCCGAGTGACGCTTGAGAATCTTCTCAAACACGGAATCGATTTTTTTGGACAATCTGATTTCTACGGTTCGTTGGTTCAACTGCTGAATTCGATAACTTCGGATTAAACCGGCGAGCGGCGTCCATGACAAAATATCGAGAAGGGTGTTCATCGTTTGGTGCATGA
>DUJC01000171.1:0-3185 GCA_013330015.1 Candidatus Poseidoniaceae archaeon
CTCGTTGCTGGCCACCACGGATCGATGGACAAAAAAATCCGTTTGAACGTTGAGCAACAACTCAAGAACGGACATCTACGTGCTGTCGTGACTTCATCTTCGTTGGAGATGGGCATCGATATTGGAACTGTTGACATGGTCATTCAACTTGGTTCACCAGGCGACATCGCTACAGCATTGCAACGAATTGGGCGTGCAGGCCACCACGTTGGCGGTATACCACGGGCACGATTCTTACCTTCGAGTGTTGATGATTTGATTGAACTTGCTGCGTTACAAGCAGCCATTCAATCAGGTGAAATGGACCGTCTTGATTTCCCTGAAAACTGTCTTGACGTTGTTGCTCAATTCCTCATCGGATTGGTCATCATCAACCAAATCGACATTGATGAAGCGTTTGAAATTGTCTCAAGTGCATGGAATTATAGAAATTTCGAGTACGATGATTTCATCGAAGTATTGGACATGCTGGAAGAAGAGCGTCGTGTTTGGATTGATTGGGAAGACAATACATACGGTAAGCGAGGGTACGCTCGAATGATTTACTACACCAACATCGGTACCATCGCACCCGACAATTCCTATCTCGTGTTCAATGCAGAAGGATCCATTCTCGGCCAATTGTCAGGCTCCTTTGTTTCAAACCTACGTGGTGGTGACGTCATTCTCCTCGGTGGTTCGACCTATCGAGTCACAAACATCCAAGGAACTCGAGTCAACGTGTCCAGTGTAACAGGGTACAGGCCTACCGTACCATCATGGTCTGGAGAAGCACGCTCACGTAGCCGTGAATTGTCCTCGTCTCTTCTCTCCCTGATTCGCCATTGTATGATTTCGTTGCGACGGGAACAAGATCCTCGCGTTGTTTTACGCGATGCATATGGACTGTCAAATTCCGTTTCCAACGCTATTGCTCGTCACCTGGAAGAACATACCATCGATACGTTCCAGGTACCTGAACCAAATCGTATCTTGATTGAACAAATCATCGGCACAGGCCACCCCGCTTACCTCATTACAACCTGTCGAGGTCGTGCGTTCAATACAGCTCTCGGTTACTTCATGGCAGGGATTGCGGAAACATCTGGTGTCAGCGTCATCGAGTTGTCCTTCGATGAAAATGGCCTGTTGATACGAACTGCTCAAGAGGTCGATCCCGGGCAGCTGTATGATGCATTCCGTTCAAACAACCACATCGAAGTGATCGAGAGATACATCATCAACACTCAGATTTTTGCGAAACGATTCCGAGAAGTTGCTGGCCGTTCCATGATTATTCCAAAGCGCGTTGGTGCTGAGGAAATCAGTCCTCAACAATTCCAACAAAAAGCGGAAGCCCTTCTCACACGACACAGAACAATGGAAGGCTCGTTGTTGATGCGAGAAGCCAAGAACGAGGTGTTGTTTGGCGATATCGACGTCTTCGGACTCAACCAGTTCCTTGAATCGTGCATCGAGGGAGATGCACGAATCGTCCACACCAAGGTTACAATTCCATCACGACTTGGAATGAGTCTGTACATGTCGGCCTTTGAAGACCTCATGTCGATGAAGACAAGGGCATTCCTTGTCAAGGACATCGATCCAGAAGTCCTTCGCCGCCTGATGGGTACGCGCAGTCTCGCTACCGAGATGACAGCGGAGCAGTTGGACAAATATTACAGCGACAAGGCACCTATACCGCATTCGCCTGAAACTCTGTATGAACTGATGCAGCACGGAGGTGGACTCGATCGAGAATTCAACAATCCGCTGTACCGTGGAAAGATGGAAGGTATCGAATTGGAAGTGATTCGATCCTGGGTTGAAGAACTTTGTAAGGCTGGAAAAATCACAAAAATCAGCGGTACAGGTCAAGATGATATTGACGGCAAATGGTTCAACCCGTTTATGGCAGAAATACACGGAACATTGGCTTGCTTGGCAGAAAGTGATTCGAGTTCCATTGTCGACCTTCGTGACTTCGATACCAAGAATATGTCCTTTGAAATTGCTACTGAATTTGATGGGACAACACCGACCGCATGGGAGACTAAGTCCGTTGGAGATCCCCACGAAGCTCTTCGTGTAAAAATTCTTGAAATCCTTGGTTCTGAAGGACCGAAAACAACCGAATCACTTCATCAGAGACTTCCTTTCCCAGAAAAATCCGTTGACCGGATTGTCCACGAATTGGAGACACGAAACGTCATCTCCGTAGGCTTTTTTACGCAAACCGATGATGCTGAGTTGATTTTGAAAGTCGATGAGCATCGCATCACCGGTGGAGAAGAAGAGGTTGTCGAGTACCGTTGGATTCAGAACCTCGTCTTGGACAAATCGTTCAAGAAATACGCCGATGTATTCGATGCATTCAACGAACACGTATTGGTTCAAAAACAGCAAGAGCTCCTGTACAGAATCGAAGATTTCCGTTTCAAAGACTGGAAGGATTTGCAACTTGATTCTGATGTTGTCAGCGGGCGTTTGCTTCACAACCGAATGGGGTACACTACAAAGAACAACATTCCTATGCTCCTAGGATTGAAGCCTGAGCCATGGGTTGGGGCTATGGAAGAGGAGGTTCTCTCCAAACTCCACCCAGATGAAAACATCACACGTCAAGAATTGGTTCAAGATTTTCCCAAGGGAGAGGAACATCGTCAACTTGAGCGAGACGTAAAGAACGCTATTTCAAACCTCGATCGCCAGATGTTGTTCGTTAAACAATTCGAGGAAGTCATCGGAAGACGACGACGTTTGTCCTTGTTCCACAAAGTTCACGGCGTCTATGAACCAATGGATTTCGAAGACGCACTTGAGGAAGTTGTACGTCGAATGGGGCCTGTTAAGGCGAGCACGCTCCGGTTTTATGTTTCAAGAAATTACGAAGACCTTCTCGTGGCTTTGCACAATCTGGAAACAAGTGGTCGGATTTCCAAGGTAACAGCCCTTGTCCCCGATACTGAAGACTTCTATTGTACGCCAACTGAAGTCGAAATGTTGCAAGTTCCAAGGCGAGAAGATCGAACCATTCGTATCTTGACTCAATCCGACCCATATGTGTCTCGATTCATCTGGGAAGTCCGTTCAGCGCTCGATCGTGGTTGGTATTTGCCCGTCTTCAAAGGTGTTGATCCAGTTGGAAAGGTCCTCATGTTCCGCGTCAACGATTATCTTGAAATCAAGGATATGCATGTTCCAAC
>DUJC01000171.1:3572-4747 GCA_013330015.1 Candidatus Poseidoniaceae archaeon
GACCAATTGGTCGACGTTGCTATTCTCACCAATGTCAACAGTGAGCCTATTTCTGAACTCAGCCAACCAATGCGGGATGGACTTGAGCGCATCGGCTTCAAGCAAGTAGGAGAACGTATGATTCGCGGCGGCGTGGTCGATCCACAACCCAGAGAAATTGCGGAACGTGCCTTGTTCCATCAGCACCATCTGCATCAGGAAACACGACACGAAAACGAAACGTTAGCGCTTCGAAAAATCAAAGAAATTCGCGACGACTTTGCACTTCGTGGTCGCTGCGAAGTGTTCAGAGCCAACCTCAAATCGATGGCGAGTGCAAATCGGTTGCATAAGGGTGTTAACATGCGTGGACACCAAGTTTGGGCTCCTTACGAATATTTTGAGAACCTTCTCACTATTCGTGGCATTCCACCTGAGGAAGACTTGGTCGATATCATCGAATTTTTCAGCACGCAAACCGATCCAAACATCTTCAAAGAACGTCATGCATTAACACAATCCGAATTTAGAAAACTCGTCCAGCCACTGATTCGAACGGGACACATTGTCGAAGATTTCCGTGGAGGATTCCGTGCAGTTCATCCACGAACCGACGAAGACCCCGTTCACCTTCGACGTGAATATTTGCGTAGCTTGGTGAGTGATTATCCAGTGATCACAATTAAGCAACTGCTACGGCTTTCAGGCACTCCATTCAAACCTGAAGAATTGAAAGCGGTTCTCAACGAGTTCGAAGAGGATGGAACGCTTATCAAAGGATTCCTTATTGAAAATCTACACGAAGTCTGTTGGGGAAGAAAAGAGCTGCTTGATTCTGCAAAATCAATCAATCCGATTCGAGACTTTGTCTTACCCCCTACGGATCCGATCGCCCCGTACTTCGGTGATGTCTTGAAAGAAAAGTTTGGTTTTGGAAGCGCCTATCTTGTCTTCAAAAATGCTGAACCAATAGCCGCTTTCAAGGCGAACACCCGCAACAAAACCATCGATGTCACAGATTACGAAGGAAGCGAAAAGGGTTGGCGCGTGGTCAAGGAATTTGCTTGGGAACATCAAATGCCACTGAAAACCGAATTACGTATTGGTGGAAAAAAGATGCAATAGTTCGATGTCACAGGGCTCCGTAAGAAAATTAAAATTTTTAATATCACATGCGCTTAAACGCAGGCAATGGA
>DUJC01000032.1:0-7859 GCA_013330015.1 Candidatus Poseidoniaceae archaeon
AGGACTGACTGGAGCCGTTCTCGAAGATCCAAGAGATGGGTCGACCGAAGAGATTGCTGCAACCGGGGCGTTCATTGCTATTGGTCACAAACCGATTACCAACTTCCTTGGTGGACAAGTTGAAACCGATGAAAACGGCTACATCATTCACAAGAACCACACCATGACCTCGGTTGATGGTGTCTTTGCAGCAGGTGACGTTGTCGACACCCGCTACAAGCAAGCCATTACCGCAGCCGGAATGGGTTGCCAAGCCGCTATGGATGCAGAAAAGTGGCTCGAAGAGAACGTTCATTGAGCAACGATGTCTATTTCATTAAGCATCAATACGCATCAACATGGTCGATATGCAACGGCATGCCCGTCATCTAGTCCTTCCACAAGTTGGAATTGAGGGACAAGAGAAGTTGGCCAAGGCCAAGGTCTTCGTTGTTGGTGCAGGCGGGCTTGGTAGCCCTGCTCTTCTCTATCTAGCTGCAGCAGGTGTTGGGACCATTGGCGTCATCGATGATGATTTAGTCGACATTTCGAATCTCCAACGCCAAGTCCTTCATCGAACCGAGGACGTGGGTCGGATGAAGGTTGATTCTGCCAAAGAACAACTTCTCGCACTTGATCCAAACCTCAACATTGTTGAGTACAGAGAGAGACTTAGCCCTGAGAACGCACTTGAAGTGTTCAAGGGCTGGGATGTTGTTGTTGATGGGACAGACAATATTCCTACTCGGTACTTGATCGACGATGCATGTCACCTTCTCTCGATTCCTTGGGTCTACGGATCAATCCACCGATTTGAAGGTCAAGTCTCGTTCTTTTCCTCAAAAGAAGACCGCCGTTATCGGGATTTATTTCCCGAAGCACCTCCCGCAGGAGCTCTGCAAAACTGTGCTGAAGCCGGTGTGTTTGGTGTTCTTCCTGGCGTTGTTGGCAGTCTTCAAGCAACGGAGGTCATCAAGCACATCGTTGGAATGGGATCGAGTCTCATCGGGCGCCTCCTCTTGTACGATGCAGAGTCAATGAGCATGCAATCGTTGCAATTTGGTGCTCTTGATACCAAACCAGACGTTACGGATTTGTCTCATGCTCAAGCGTTGTTTGACGATCCTACCTACTGCACGCCACGCCCTCAGCAACTTCAAGAAGACGAGGCTGTAGGGGAATCCATGATGCAATCCATCACCGTGCCTGAATTGAAATCAAAGGAACAAACAGGATGGAATCCCTTCATTATCGATGTTCGTAGCAACGAGGAACTTCAACAAGTCCGTCTTGAAACATTCGATTTGCATGTCATTCACGACGTTGCGAATACGGCATCGAACGAAATTCCCAGCGACCGTGATGTTGTGGTTATCTGTCGAAGCGGTATGCGCTCTCAAATGGCCATTATGTTGCTCAACCAGTCGGGTATTGATTCCAGTCGCTTGTACAACCTTACCGGCGGTATCATGGCATGGGGTCAAATCGCTCCAGAAGACATTGTTCACGGCTAATTCGTGGGTGAGGTTCAAAGAGCCGGAGGTCTCGTTTCCTCTTGGTCATCATGGGGAAGGTCATCGTTGCTGACGAGAATCAGGGTCGTCGTACCCTTCTCGCCTCAACGCTTGAACGTGAAGGATTTGATGTTACCAGGGCTGGAACACTGCGTCAAGCAGAAGGAACAGCTCTTGCCGTCATGCCTGAGGTGGTTCTGCTTGATGGTGAGTGGAAATCAGGCGATGCCATTGATGCAGCTCAACGATTGATGGGCGATCCTGAATTTGCGTTCAAATGCCGCATCGTCTTGTTGTCTCGTTCAACAACACCGGATTTCATGTTGGTCGCTGCGAAAGCTGGAATTCACGAAGTCATTGGTAAACCGGTTGACATGAAGGTTCTTGTCGAGCAACTTTGGAAACACAGTCGCAAACAATTCGTTCCACCTCCAGCAGACGTTACGCTCGAAACGGGAGGTGGTTCGTTCGATGTCGCAGTTATGGCCGGTGGAGGTGGATGGGCATTACCCATGCTCAAAGGACTGGTTGGACCCGACCGAATTAACGAGTCTTTCATCAACGAAATTCTTGTTCAAATGGGCGAAGAAGGAATGGATGTTGACTTGGATTTGGAAGCAACGGACTTGTCCAATCTTCTTCGCGTCGCACTCAATCGCTTGGTGGAAGATGGTGGAGATGCAGGCGAAGCAACAGGACCATCGTTTGAGGATTTGAAGAAAAAGAAATCCCTTGGCGATTTGAACGAGCAACCAACACCCGTTTCAGCGGGCGGAATGGAATCGATTTTGGAACAACAAGCAGCAAACATCGCTGGTGAGATTGAATCAAAAATGGATGATATCCTCGATGAACTTCCAGAACAAGTTGCGCTCCTTCCTGAAGATGATATGGACCGTATCGATCCTCAAGTCTTGCGCATGACTCGATTGACAACAGAAATGGTTCATGAATTGATGTGGGATTTGGGGCGGCCAGGAGCCGTCGCTGATATCACACTCATGACGCGAATTGAGGATGCAACAGAAATGCTTGGTGACGTCCTCTCATCATTGCCTGAATCGGAAGAGGAATGACGGTATGAAGAACATTCCTCGACCTTCGGTTTCGCAACTACCGAAGCCTTCAGAGCTCCATCTCATCGATGGACGTCAAAACCTTCAACAAATGAAGCAACAAAAGGTTCGATTGTATCAATGGCGAGCATTGTTCGGACTTACCGTATTGGTCCTGTGTGGTGTTGGAGGCTACTTTTTGTTTCAAGATGCTGTGAGCATCATCAATTGGATCAAGAGTTTCGGAATTTGGTCACCTGTTCTGTTTACGATTGCACTCTCGTTGGCCATTGTTCTTCTATTACCAACGCCGTTCGTGAAAGTTGGTGCGGGTGCAATCTTCCCATTCTGGATGGCTGTCGCCGTCAATTTTGTCGCTTCCATGGTTGGAGGCTTTATTGCATTCGTTCTTGGAAGATGGCTGTTCCGAGAATCCATTCACGAGGCCATCCAAAACGATCAGAGGATGCTCAATATCGAAGCAGCACTGGGTGAGGATGCGATGCGTATCTCGGTCCTGGTACGTCTTTCACCAATCCTTCCTGATGAGTGGCTCAACTACATCATGTCGGCAACTCCAGTGACCCTTCGTGTCTTCTTACTCTCGAATCTTTCAAGCCTGATTTACTGCCTGATTTACGCTTACTACGGCCATGCTCTGGGCTCGATTGCTCTCAGTCGATCGGGTATGGCAGGTCTCACCGAGTCGAGTGGGGGGCTGTTCTTGCTCCTCCTCGGTATCGTTGCAACAGTCTTGGCTACTGTTATTGTGACGCGTACCTCGATTCGCGTCCTCAAGGACGCTATTGGGGAAGAAGAGTGAGGCATTTTGCCAAATCCATGAATCCATAGCCTTGATACAAGGGGTCTCTTGGCCAACATGGGGCGGGGTCATGACACAAGGTGCACAACCAGTCATTCACGGTGCCGAATGGACGCCAAGTGAAGCGCTAACCTTCACCCAACCGCTGCTCATTGATGCCGCTCGTGCAGAAGTGATGCGATTCTTTTCGGAACGCCATGAGGGGCACGTTTTCTTGGCAGCCAACATCTGGGATCATCTCCATGTCGATGGTCAACATTCCTTTGATGGAGCATCTTGGCATGCTTTCAGTGAGCGTTTTGTTGATGCATTCAAGCGAGGTTTTGAGGCGCAAAACACACACAAGATTTCGACCATTCTTGATGAAGAGGTGATGCCCCGAAGAACCATCGAAGAGCACCTTCAACGACGAATCAAGCATCTTATCGTCGATCTTCGTTTGTGCCTAAGGCGTCTGGCCCATTACATGTCGACAACGATGGAGCAGCGAATGGAATGGCAGCGAATGATGACGCGTACCCGTGCCATGGATGCTCACCTCAAGGAAGTGTTCTTCTCTGGCATGGAGACGCCAGATGGTTCCCGGTTTGGAGGGAAGGGATTCCGTTCAACATGGCAAGAGGGTGTTGTTGCCGTTGCTACAGCGTTGAAGCGTTCTGATGAGCCAGACAAATCACAAACACCTGGAAACGGCTACGATGGTGACCTCGTTGCGCCGATGATTCGTGATGTTGGCCTTGCACTCGCCATGGGTGACACTGTTATCGATGTCATGGCCGCACAAATGGGTAAGGCAGGTTCAAACCAAAACGGTGGCCATGATGGTGCTGGAGGGCGTGATCTACACATCGGTGCTTGGCACGTGGGCGTACTCCCTCCCACAGCCCCACTTCCTATTGCCAGTGCAACCATGACAGGTCTTGCTTTCGCAGGATGGAAACAATCGCTCGATCGTTTCCACGTTGCATGCATCGGAGAAGGAGCCTCTTCGTCAGGAGAGTATTGGGAAGCCATCAACTTAGCAGGTGCACGAGGACTGCCGATTTGCTACGTTCTTCAGAACAATCAGATTGCACTCGATACACCACCTGCGCACCAATCAGGTGTTGAATTGTGGGCCGATAAGGCCGTGGCAATGGGATTCCCTGCATGGACAATCGATGGTTCTGACCCTGCAGCGTGGCATGCGAGTGTCGCTACAGCACGAGAATTTGGACTCGAAGGTGGTGGTCCGACCATGATTCATGTTGAGACCATGCGTGGTTGCGGTCACGCACACCATCATGATGACCTCTATCTCGGTTCAGAAACTGGAACGCCTCCGGGTTACGTTGATCGTGAACTTCTGGAATATTGGGCCAACAAAGACCCCATCTCATCACACCGTGAGTTGTTGCTGACACTTGGTGCCAGTGAAGACCAACTCGCTGCAATGGAGTCTGAGGAACAACAGCATGTTGATGAAGCTCGCCAAGCAGTTGAAGCGATGGCATGGCCCGAGCCAGAAACCGTGACGAAGGGCGTTACAACACTCCACGATGCGAGGACGCATGATAACCATCTTGCTTTGATTGGAACCGTTGCAAGCTCGCAATCTAGAGCATCCCATCAACCACTGGAGTACGTCGAAGCTGGTGGATGGACCTACGCTCGAGCCATTCAACAAGCCATGGTCGACATTGCGAACATGCATGGAGAAGATTGTGTCTTCATTGGAGAAGATATGGAGGTCGCAGGAGCATTTGGAATGAACATGGCCCTGAAGAACGCAGGACACCAAGAGA
The DNA here is from genome assembly GCA_013330015.1 of Candidatus Poseidoniaceae archaeon. Taxonomy (GTDB): domain Archaea; phylum Thermoplasmatota; class Poseidoniia; order Poseidoniales; family Poseidoniaceae; genus MGIIa-L2; species MGIIa-L2 sp8574u. The sequence continues at coordinate 5,156 of DUJC01000032.1, forward strand.
AGTTGGTCGATATGCCGCTCTGTGAAGCCATCATCGTCCACACTGGCGTAGGAGCTGCCCTCTCTGGCATGCGCCCAATGGTTGAGATTCAATTTGGAGGATTTGCTGCTCTCGGTTTCAATGCCCTCATCAACAATGCAGCAATGTTACGTTGGCGATGGGGTGCTGATTGTCCGATGACAATCCGTGTCCCACTTGGTGCACGCACTCGCTCGGGTCCGTTCCATGCGAACATGATCGAATCGTGGTTTGCCAACGATCCAGGGCTGGTGGTCCTTGCACCAGGAACGCCGCAAGATGCCTACGATCTGTTGGTCGAAGCAGCCCATCTTGATGATCCAGTCCTGTTCCTTGAACACATTGGATTGTATGGGCTCCGTGGAGGAAAAACCGGGTGGGGTCAGAACATCAATCAGAAGGTTGACACGTCATCAGTACATACATCCATCGAACAAGGAAAACGCCATTCTATCGGCAAAGCATCCATTGTCCGTGAAGGTGAAGATGTTACGATTGTGACATGGGGGGCCATGGTCCATATTGCAGCGGAAGCCGCATCAGCACTCTCAGAAAGCGGTATTGATGTTGAAATCGTTGATTTGCGAACATTGCTTCCGTTCGACGCTGAATCCTGTATCGCATCGGTTCAAAAGACAGGACGTCTGGTCGTCCTGCAAGAAGGGCAGTGGCATGGCGGTCTTGGTCATACCATTCAATCACGAATCCTCGAGTCGACGTTCTATCAACTCGAGACACAACCAGTTGTTATCGGGGCAATCGATACGCCTGTACCGTTCTCTCCTCCACTGGAAAACTACACCATTCCTTCGGTGGAACACGTGATCAATGTCATTCAGAAGTTGATGCGATAATTCGCTCGACTGCTACGGCGAGAAGCGCTCCGATGATCGTGCAAACGAAATACACTGGGATGATTAATCCGTCACCTGAGACGAGATTTGGCCCAAAGGTTCTCGCTGGGTTCATGCTCGCTCCTGTGTACTTGCCAAATACAAACGCAAGGGCTGCAACGGTTGAACCTACCACAAGAGCGATTGGAACCCATTGTTCCGTCCTTCGAATAATCCAGAGAATGGAAGCCATCAGCAAGAATGTAATCAGAATCTCAATTCCAATGAGATTGACCCATGTGGTGTTACGAACGGTTGGTCCTGCACCGTTTAGCAGAACACCAGCAAACAACGCACCGACCAATTGGCCGAGAACATGTGCCATCGTATCGTTCGTCGAAAGATTACCTCTGTACCAAAAGGCGATTGAAACAGCTGGATTGATGTGTGCACCACTCCAGCGACCAATGCCGATGATGACAAGAGCTACAATGGCTCCAAAAGCAAGTGAAATTTCGAGCGATGAACGCTCCATTGCAACGCTTCCACAACCAACAAAGACCATCATGAAGGTCCCTGCTGCTTCGATGCCTCCACGCTTCCACATCGTTTCGACGAATTGAATTGAGAACATGATATTAACTCCGTAGAAGGACAGAAGCATCAAAACCCATAACCCATGGGGAGATTATGGAGCAGAAGGATGAGTTGATGGGAATTCCCCAACTCCTTCACTTCAATGCCATGCTTATCACTGGAGCACTCTTTTTCGCTATTGTCTTGATGAAGTATCTCGGGCAATCGAATTCGATGTTCGTGGTCAGCATCATTTTGGTTCTTTCACTTGGCCTGCTCATCACCAGTGCAGACTTCTTCATCGAGGGTGCGAAGGGTCTTGCTCGACGTGCAGGAATTGCAGAAATCGTCATTGGTTTAACCATCGTATCGATTGGTACCTCGCTTCCAGAGATTTTGGTTTCGGGTAGTGCAGCCTACGAAGCGAGTCAAGGAAAACAAGGAGCAGCAGACTTTGCTATTGGTAGTATCCTCGGATCTGTCCTTGTCCAAATCACACTAATCCTTGGTATCGTTGTGATGACGAGATCAGTCAAAGTTCGTCCATCATGGTTGAACCGTGATGGTGTCATCATGCTTCTCGCTGTGGTTCTTCTTCTGTTCTTCGTTTGGACGAATGGCGAGCTTGCACGGTGGGAAGGAGCGATTCTTGCATCCCTCTATGTGGCCTACATCGTGTGGTTACTGATGAAACGCGAAGCAATTCGTCAAGAAGAGGTCGAAGAATCGGGTGAATACCAAGTTCGAGGATCAAATTGGAGTTCAGCTGCGTATCTGATCATGATCTTCCTTGGTCTTGCTTTTGCGGTCTATGCTGCAAATATCTTGGTTGAACAAGCCTATGATCTTGCATTGAAGCTGAAGGTGCCTCATTCCGTTGTTGGTACAACCGTCTCTGGAATTGGAACCTCCTTGCCTGAACTCACTATAGCATTGATGGCAGCAAAACGCAGCAAAGGTGTAGCGATTGGAACGCTCATTGGGTCGAACATCACCGACCCTCTGTTATCCGTGGGAATCGCTTCAATGATTCATCCTCTTTCCATTTCACCTCAAGACAACGGATTGACCATGGACATTATCGCGCCAGCCACCGTCCTAGGAGTCTTACTCGCCTTGTTCTTTATGCGCCGAACTTATCGATTCGAGCGTTGGGAAGGCACCTGCTTGGTCCTGTTTTATGCCATCTTCCTGGTCGTTTTGCAACTCAATCGGTGAGTTGAAGCAAAATCAAGACTTATGTCCGACCTTCCACTGGGAGAGTCATGGTCGACTTC
>DUJC01000032.1:8258-8625 GCA_013330015.1 Candidatus Poseidoniaceae archaeon
ATGCCGAACACTGGGATGAAGAATCCGTGTATCCAAAAGAAACCATTCAACTCGCCCATGAGATGGGTTTGCTGAATCTTCACATACCTGAAGCATACGGTGGACCAGGACTTGGCTGCATGGAAGAAGTCCTTGTCAATGAAGAACTTGCATGGGGCGACCCTGGTTTCGCTACTGCGGCTTACGCAACGGCATTGGCATGCGCCCCAATCATTACAGGTGCAACCGAGGAACAGAAGAATGTCTGGTTGCGAAAAGTCGCTGAAGAAGGTGCCCTAGCATCCTATGCAGTCACTGAACCTGGCGCAGGTTCCGATGTTGCGGCCATTCAAACCACAGCGGTTCGTGATGGTGATGAATATGTGAT
>DUJC01000032.1:9045-14307 GCA_013330015.1 Candidatus Poseidoniaceae archaeon
GATGCGGGTTATCGAGGCATGTCTGGATTTATTGTAGAAGCAAATGCTGAGGGCCTTTCTCTTGGCAAAAAGGAGACCAACATGGGCCAACGTTGCAGTGACACACGCAGCATCACCTTCAACAATGTCCGCGTACCTGCCAACCAATTGGTCGGTGAAAGCGAATCGGGAGGGTGGATGAATGCCATGAATGCCTTCGATTTGAGCCGTCCCAATATCGCAGCTCATGCAACCGGGCTTTCGCGTGCAGCATACGAACACGCACTTCAATACAGCAACGAGCGTCAAACCTTTGGAAAGCCGTTGCATAAGCATCAAGCCATCCAATTCATGCTTGCGGATATGAAAACAAGCATTGAGGCGAGCCGAATGCTTACTTGGAAGTCTGCTGCAGACGCAGACGCTGGCATCAAGAACACAGAATCTGCAGCTCACGCTAAGCGGTTCGCAGCAGATACGGCCATGCAAGTTTCAACCGATGCAGTTCAAGTGTATGGGGGATATGGATACTCTGAGGAATATCCAGTTGCTCGACTCATGCGTGCTGCAAAGGTCATGCAGATTTACGAAGGGAGCAGTCAAGTCCAGCGTATGATCATCGGTCGAGAAATCACCAAGAATCTTTGAATAGAGAATAATCAATCGAACCTCTGCATGATATCGTCAGATACGTCCTGCAACCAATTTGTTTCTATCGAATCCAAATCAAATGCCTCTTCATCACCATCAACGTGCCAAAAGCCTGGGAGAAAATCGATAAATTCTATTTCCCGGTCTTCTTCCATGTATTCCAATACATGTCGAGGATTACCCTCGAGAGCGGTATCATCGATCATATCCTGTGTAACCACCATTTCTTCTTGGAAGGTGAAGACGTGATACAATTCTTCACGCGGGCAAACAATGAATTGTGCAACAAGCGGTATTTCCATGGCTAACTTGACGTCGTTATGCAAGCTTAGAGCAAGGGATGCGAGGCGATCACCAACGGGAAGGTGCTCTTTGTTTTCATGAATATTGAGGCATAATTTAGCTGTATATGCTCGTGCTTTTTCGGTATCAAAATCTCGTTTCCTAGCAGCCCCTACCACTTCTGTCGTCCATGAATTCTGCATGAACAGTCCGATTGGTCGAGAGGCTTCGACCTCATAATGCCTTCCTGAACGGCCACGAACTCGCACAACAATGTTGTAAATTGAGTTTGAATCAACCAATTCAATTCCATCGATGTTGCAAACCTCTTGAAGAAACTGCATGGATTTCTCATGCGGATTCAGTTTACATTCCATCGACACGCTCTTTTCTTCATTCCACGGTTTATGAACCGAAATTCTCAATGTCATTCCGTCTGTGGCTGAACCATGGGAGTCATCGATGTCATTCTCTTGGCGGCAGGTCGCTCTTCTCGGCTTGGTCGGCCAAAATCCCTTGTCGATGTCGATGGTCAGCCTTTGATACAACGAATCATCAGCAGGTTGCACCAATTGGGCCAAGCAGAGGTGACGGTCGTCACAAACACTGACCTTCTTGCTGACATCATGCTGTTTTGCCCATCGGCTCATGTTGTGCTTAATCCTGACCCGGAAAAAGGTCGGACTGGGTCCGTTCAGTGTGGACTTGCGAGCATTCTTGAACGAAATGGTCGTTTGCCCAAAAAGGTGCTCTTAGTCCCTGTCGATCGACCGGGTTGGAGTGTTAAACTGGTCAGTAATCTCCTGGAATCAGAAACGAGCGCTTGTCCTGTTTGGAACGATCGTGGAGGCCACCCGTTGTTGATGGTTGGAGACGATGTCAATGCCGTATATTTGGCTGAACGTGACCAACCTCTTTCCTCTTTGGTTCAACGAAAACCTATGCCTGTCGACTTCTCTTGGCTTCATCTTAACATTGACACTGAAGCCGATTTGGCCGATCTTCTCGCAGCTTCCAAAGAGGATTGGTTCTAGGGCAAATCGTATGTGTATGGTCATCGAGGCGTCGTTATGACGGCGAGGGTTCTAACATGGGTGTTGAAACAATTGCAACACAATTCGCCTGTTGTTCTGGCTACTGTCGTTGGAACGAAAGGTAGCGTGCCTGGAAAATCAGGAGCACGCTTAGCAATGAATCGGTTTCGTGATTGGGTAGGGACGGTCGGCGGAGCTGGTTTGGAACATCGAATTCTCAACCGTTGCAAGGAATTACTTCAAGAATCCAAAGCAACATCTGAGGTGCACACGTTTGGCCTCAACAAAGGGGCGAAGGGCTATGAAGTACAACCACTCGACTCACTTTGTGGTGGACAAGTCACCATTTCCTTGGAGTTGATGTTGCCGATGCCACATATTTTGTTGATGGGAGGAGGACATTGTTCAGAGGCCATCTCCAAACTGTTGCCAAAAAAAGGATGGAATTATTCTGTTCAAGACACACGTGAAGCGTTCACGACCAATGAACTCTATCCAGAAGCGATTGAACGCTCTCATTCAACCGTTGAAGCATTCTTTACCAACGAAACTGTAGAATCGCTCTCACGTTTTTCGGATGTTCTTTTGCTCGGCCATGATTATTCCGAAGACCTTGACAGGCTTCAGAGGTTGTTGCAACTTGCAGAGGGAGCAGATGTGTCACCTGATGGCAAAGCCTTCCCTCGGATTGGGGCGATTGGCAGCCGTTCCAAATGGAAATCCTTCACAGAATCGTGCACCAATGTAGGAATTCAGCCATCCTCCCTTGACCGAGTGCGATGTCCAATCGGATTGAACATTGGTGCTGAATCGCCTGAAGAGATTGCGATTGCTGTTATCGCAGAAATTCTGTCGATGCACAAAGATGCTGATGTTCGTGCTTCAAATTGGCGAGATCAGTGAGGCCATCTTATGCCTTCGATGGATGAGTCATGGGAGATGCGAAACGGTTTGGTGATTCCAAATCGTAGCGTTCTTGCAGCGATGACCAACAAACAAAGTCATGCTGATGGAACGCTTTCGGATGAAGAGATGCGATTTCTGCTACGTCGTGCTGAAGGTGGATTTGGACTCATCACAACAGCAGCATCCCATGTGCAAGAAACAGGTCAAGGTTGGGAAGGTGAGTTTGGAGTATGGGGTGATCACCATCTTCCTGGATTGACTTCACTTGCGACGCAGTTGAAACAACACGACTCGAAATCGTTTGTTCAGATTTTCCATGGAGGCATGCGTGCACCCTCTTCGATTACAGGTCAACAAGCCTCCTCTGCAAGCGTGAATTTCATTTCCGAAAGCGAGGGCTCTTCAAGAAGCCTTTCCACAAGCGAGGTCGAAGAGACCATTTCATGCTTTATCAAAGCAGCACAACGCTGTGAAGCAGCAGGGTTTGATGGCGTTGAACTGCATGGAGCACATGGTTACCTTATCGCTCAGTTTCTTGGTTCGAATACCAATCGACGCAACGATACGTTCGGGGGAGATATAGGGCAGCGCTGTACGTTCCTTCTACGCATCATTCGTGGTGTTCGAGAGGTTGTCAGTGATGATTTTGCCATCATGGTCCGTCTTTCACCAGTTTCTGATGAAATTGGAATCACCATGGAAGATACGAAGCAGGTGATTGATTTGCTCATCAAGGAGAAGATCGATGCACTCCATATTTCGTGCTGGGATGTATTTGAGAAACAAGACAACAATCAAACCATCACGAGGGAACTATGTTCCATCTATTCCGATTCCATTCCAATTGTATCGACTGGTTCGGTTTGGAATGCAGAGGATGCTCAGTTCGTCCTTGATCAAGGGGCCCAAGCAGTCGGCGTTGCTCGAGTTGCGTTGCCCCATCCCGATTGGGCTTCATTGGTCAGAGATTTGACCTATAATCCGAAGGCAGCCCCATTTACGCCCGAAGAACTTCGTTCAGCAGACCTGAGTCCAACATTCGTTGATTACATGCGACGATGGAGAGGATTTGTCACGGACGGTCGGTGAAGATTAGTTCGCGGAAGTGAACCAATTCGTACACAGACTCGCGAATGTCATCCAAGGCGAGGTGCGCCCCCTTCTTCTCGAATTTTGGTAGCCCTGGATACCAACGTCTTGCAAGTTCCTTGATGGTCGAAACATCAACCATTCTATAATGCAAATACTTCGCAACGCTTGGCATTTCTTTGACGAGGAATTGACGGTCATTCCATACCGAATTGCCACAGAGTGGTGCGGTTCGCTCGGGTACGTGTTCTTTGATGAACTCGAGGGTCTGTCGTTCAGCCTCTTCCAAACTGACCGAATCGTTCCGCACTCGGTCGATTAATCCACTTCCAAAGTGGTGTCGAGTATTCCATTCGTCCATGCCTTCGATGAGCTCTTCAGAAACAGAAATGGCAAGATTTGGGCCTTCGGCAATGATGTTGAGTTCGGAGTCGGTAATGATTGTTGCAATTTCAATGATGCTTTCGTGTTCCAAGTCCAAACCTGTCATCTCGAGGTCAATCCATACCATTCGCTTGTTTGGGTCGTCCATGGTTTCCCGACAAGACAGCGGTTCTTGAAGTCGGCGTAGACTTCTTGATGGTGATGTTGCAGGCTTGGACATGGTCGATGCAGGTGATGTTGCAGTTGCCGTCGGCTCTGAGGTCTTTGACCTCTGGCTCGTGATGCTCAAATTCCGCGCTTGGCTGGTTGTCATGCTTCTCCTCGTTGTTGGAATGTCGTACTTTGCTATCTCTGATTGGGGCACTGACGATGAGGGTCAGAAATCCACATCATCAATCAATTCTGATACAGGATGGAGACATTATTCTGTTGTAGCGCCAGTTGATACTGGTATCAACGTCTATCACGACCATTTCCGAACTGACGAGGTCTATCCAAACTGGCTGCTCGAATCGCTCGGCGTGACCAAAACATGTGAAATTACCTTTGATGGTTCATGGCAGGAGCGTTACGAGGCCGACAAAGAATCTTGCTGGGATAACATCACGACGTCCGATATTGTGTATTTCTCTGGAACAAAAATCATTGGAACATCACCAGATGGACAAACGGATATTCACATTCTCGATGACCCTTCAGATGGACACGGAACGGCCGTAACGGGCGCAGTCTTAGACGCAAATCCAGATGCAGTCATCTTCTTTGTCGAAGGCTTCTCCACAGACGCCGTTCTTGCGGCTTCCAATCAACCGCTTGTCGATATCATCTCCACCTCGTTTGGAGCCATTGGATCACTTCCAGTACCTGGAATCGAGACTGGAACGTACGAAGCAGTCGTTGGAAACAACAAGATTCACACCGGAGCAGCTGACAATAC
>DUJC01000032.1:14703-15885 GCA_013330015.1 Candidatus Poseidoniaceae archaeon
GAGGAAGGAGACGATCAGAAGGAGACGATGAGTGGTTCCTATCCCGATATTGCAGCAGATTGGACTCAAGTTTTGCCGAACCACGATGATACGGACGGCTACCATGAAACCTCAGGAACCTCCTTCGCAACGCCCCGTACGGCTGGAATTTTGTCGTTTATTCTGCAAGAGTTGCGAGAAGAATTCAACGATGGAGGTTCTGGGGCATCCACAGAGCGTGGCGGTTATCTTGTCAATGGAACGGCCAGTGATGGTGAATCCTTTACCATCCGTAACTCAGAGGTTCGTAACGCATTGAATTTGTCTGCTTGGTATCCATCGTTCACAACGTGGGATCCATTCTCTGGTACGACACCTGTTTCACCGGTTGCACCTTGCACACAAGTCGGTTGGGGCGTTGTCAACATGTCCAACATTGAACCGATGCTGATGCACTTGAATGGAACACAACCTATGGACAACCGTCCCGGTGATGTCGTCCTGTGCATGAACATCAATCAAGAGGCTCGTGAGGCTTATTGGGGCGTTTACCCTTCAGCACCTGATGATGTTCTTGTCTCAGACCGTGAAGCCATCTTCAGAGAAGAATGATCACAATGGTTCGAAGTCAAGGACGATCTGTCCGAGCATGTTGACACGGACAACCGGCTTGAAGCCTTCATGCGGTGTCATGGCAATGGTTCGAGTAATCTGTTCAATTGATTCCTTTGGCAGACGGACATCGAAACCTTCCGTCGTTTCGATGTAACCGATGTTGTTCGTCGTTGCGTTGCCAATTGGCTTGACGATTTCATTCAACTCTTCTTCAAGTTCCTCGCCCAGTTTGAGGAGTTCCATTTCTTCAGCATTCGTGCTGCCTTTCTCTTCAACAGTGGTTGACTCGGTCTTGATTTCATGCTCCTGGATATCGTCGTTTTCTTCTTCAACATCTTCTTCCATGTCGTCCTCATCATCGACAACCGCTTCAGGAACTGGTCGTTGAGGACGAACTGTATTTCCAAAGACTTGAGGGATGACAACATCCTGTACGTCGAACATTGAGCGGCGTTGCATGTACATGAATCCGTAGCCAAGAGCAAGCAAACCGGTGAGAACAAGCGTCAGGCTTCTGAAGAGGACATCATCTGATGCATCCAAGTACATGTAAAGGCTAAACATCGTCAAAACGGACCCAAACACACC
>DUJC01000032.1:16317-17339 GCA_013330015.1 Candidatus Poseidoniaceae archaeon
TGACCGAAGGCGTAAATGACACCGGTCAGTGCTGCGACGACTCCTGAGAAGCCCATGTACTCAATGAAAGTAAAGAACTCGTCATCGTCTTTCCAAGTGAAAATCTTCGAGTCATAGATTCGGTCGGTCTTCGATGAGAGGTAAATCATGATAGCACCTTCGACAAAGAAGATGCCACCGATGAGGAACTGTCGCAAGGACTCTGTTCCAACCTCAAACTGATGGATGAGATTGGCTGCTGTCAATCCGTCGATGAGAGGAAGGAAGAGAATCGAGACCTTGTCGCCCTTTTGCACAGCTTCGTAGGTGGCCCATCCACTACCAGCAAGCATTCCGAGTCCATTGACAACATCGAATGAAAGAAGCAGCGTTGAGATGGCCAAAAAGCGTAATTGGGTATCCAATGAATACGGCATGAGTTTTTCCAGTCGTTCTTCATCTGTGACGTTCATGCGCATGATGCCATAGGCTTCTGCCAACCATAGAACGTAAATGACTACGCCTGAGAACAGCATCGAGTATCCAAAGATGTCGCCTGTGAAGTAGCCTCCATCGGCAAATCCGATCATAAAGGAGAAAATGACTCCAACCGAAAGAAGAGGCATGAGGTTGATGTCCCCACGTACCCATGCATTGGCGATTCCGAAGATACAAGCGACCAGTGGCAACCAAGATGCCGAAGGAAGAACGGCCCAAATCGCGAACAGGAACCAAATCATCGGTAGGAACCATGGGAAAGGATTGTCCACGTATTCATTTCTTTGGACATCTCGAACGCTCCATGCAAGCGGCATCAGCATATGGGCTGCGACAAGCATTCCCGTCACTCTTGTGAACCAAAGAATTCGGATTTCGGTAATCTCCTCAGGATTATCGAAGAACGAATCGAGGAAGGCATGAGCAAGGCCATGGTCGTAGGTCCAATACATTGAGATGGTTGCAATAGGAGCCAACAGTGTAACGCCATGGTGTCGATACTGAATGGCAGTTATCGTGACAAGCCCGTACATGCTAAGGAAGAG
>DUJC01000032.1:17722-19933 GCA_013330015.1 Candidatus Poseidoniaceae archaeon
TTGGTCCGCTTGGCGACTCAAATGATCTCGATCAAGACCTCGCTTATTGATGAGAACAAACGCCCCAATCGGTGCAGAGAGGAAGATGATATCGTATACGATGCCTGCTTTGAATAAGCCATCCGTGTGTTCAACATTGAACATGAGTGGAATGGAAGAAGCTGCAACGATGAGGAGCATGAAGGCGCCAATCATTCTGCTTTGAGAAGAGATGACATCCATGGATTTGATTTCCCACATGACGATACCAATCGGAATAGCATACAAACCGACCAGATAGAACGCATCTCCGACCAATACATCTGGGTTCAGCATGCTGATACCAATCGTGATTGCGAGAAGCGAGAATGCCACCGATATACGACCAATGGACCCAATTGAACTGTCTGTGAAAACATCGGCATCATCAACTTCCTTGATGTACCAAGCATTTGTTTCCGAATCGTAGGTGTAAGCACCAGCTGCTTTCAACTCGAGCAATGACATCAACTGCCCGATGTCCACTTCAACATCACGAACGGTATTGAACAGGCCGTAAACGATGAGGCCAAGCAGGACGAACTCAAGCGATACTCCATTCAAGGCCGAGATTTGGTAAGCATCCGGAATGTCGAGCTTGCCGGTCAAAAGCAACCCAGTGCTCACGGCTAGGGCCGTGATTAGAGCCAATGTCGAATTTCGACGTTCGATGTCGTCCTTGCCTCTTGCACGTAGCATCGATTCGTAGACCATGCCGAGGAGATAAATCACGAAGATCCAAGTGACAAACCAATATTCAGAATCCAAAATGGTCGAGCTAAGTGCAATGAATGTGACGGTTTGAACACTGTTCCAAATCGAGATCTTGTCCAATCTCCTTGCTGTTTCAGCGATAACTACGATGCCGATAGCAATCGCAATATCCATCTCGACTTGATCGACACCATATCCTATCCGATCCCCAAAGAGGTATGAGAAGGAGAGTGCTGACATGGTGAAATTTGCGACCCACTTTCGTGTTGCTTCTGCTGCAAACAGCATGTAGGAAATCATGACCAATGCGATGACCCAAGGGATAATGGCCTCATCACCATCGAGTGTCCACAACGAGAACGCAAGTCCAATCGGCATTGCCGGGACTCTGTTTCTGTGTGTTGCAGGGAAGTAGGCGCAGAGGACAGTAATCCAAAGTGCGACAGGTAACGTCAACAGCGTCGCAACATTTCCGTTTCCTATTTCAGTTGGCTTCAGTGGGCCAATGATAAGGTTGAAATTTTCCAAGCTCGCAATGAGCATAGCGACAACAACAACACCGATCATGAAGAAGGACATTTTCTCCGCCAAGGTTTGCTTCAATCGTTCATTTCCCGCTAAGTATCCCTGGATGATGATGATGAAGATGAGGAGTGAAAGCGCTCCACCTTCTCCTCCGGAGGGTGCATTTTCATTGAGAATCTCATAGATGATTGGAATGACGCCTGATACGACGCTGACGACAGCGAAATTGATCGATTTGTTCGACATCAATGCGCTGTACATGGCAAGTCCACACAATCCAACGATTGCAGTTCCAAGAGGATAGGATACTTCGTACTCAGCCCACTCAATCCACGTTCCAACACCAACGAGCAACAACCCGAGCGGAATGTAGCTAGCAACAGCCCATCCAAACGATGTGTCACCTTTGTAACGCTCGAGGATTTTGCGGTGAGCGAGCCACATCCCGAACGCACCAAGACTCTGTGCATAGATTAAGTTCGCACTTGCGATAAATTCACCAGTCGTATCATCCACAGAACCAAGCATGGTGAATTTGCTTCCATCAAACTCAAATTCAGACAGCGTGAAGTAACCTGCAAGATATCGAATGCCCCAAAGTGTTCCAACAGCCATGAAAAAGAAAGACATGCCAAGTAGATAGTTCTGTGAAATCATCAGTTGGTAGTCGTTCTTTTTAGCCTGCAACTCGACCATGAACAGAGCAATGCTTGCCGAGAGTAGTCCTCCTCCGAAAAGGTATGCGAATTTCTCTTCCCCAACGCCATCTGCAAAGGCAATTCCAAACAACCCTCCCCATATGAAAAGCATCGCAACGCCGAACATCGTTATCTCAGTAAATCGTTCGAGAGAGTCTCCGTTGGTATGTCCCGGGGCACGAACAATCACTGGCTTGAATGGAATTTCTTCCTCTTCCTTTGCAAAAATTGCATCGTTTGCAATCGAAACCATTTG
>DUJC01000032.1:20326-30888 GCA_013330015.1 Candidatus Poseidoniaceae archaeon
ATATAAATTAACACCCAGCATTAACCACTTTGGTAGCAATTCATGTTCATTTCTTTACACTCCAATCGAAAGACTTCAAACAATAGTGTTTCGTGGGTGAAACATGGCCCGTTCAAAGTCGACAAGATTGACGCTAACAATCCTTTGTCTCACCATGTTTGTGTTGCCCACAGTTCTCGCTACAGTACCTGTTGAATCCAACCAAGATTCAGGCGAAGAAGGTTGGTGGGTTGAAACAACCGTCGACCGAGACGGAAACGGGATTGGAGACATGATCGAAGTGCACCAGAAGAATCCACTTTTCCTCGACGAGGACAAGACGCTTCCTTTGATCATCGACTTTTCATTCACCCCAGGAGATGCTGAAATCAAGATGCTTGAGGATACTGTTGAATACCGCCACCAATGGACATTGAAAGGCATTGATGCGCTCGCTGGCCGAGTTCCTGTCGGTTACGTCCTTGAAGCATCTCAACTCCCAGGCGTTGTCATGCTCGAACTTGATGGCATCCTCTCGGTCACGAACGGCGATGCTGCCGTCCTTCACGGTGTTGATACGGCGTGGGCAGAGACGAGTTACGATGGCTCTGGAACAACCGTAGCCATCATTGATACAGGAATCGATGGAAACCACTCCAGTCTCGACGATCAAGACGATGATCCAACCACACACGACCCGAAAGTCATCGCATTCTACGATCCTGTCAACAATCCAAGTTTGACCAACGGCACTGAAGTCTACCCATACGATGACCAAGGACACGGTTCTCACTGTGCTGGGACAACCGCAGGAACTGGTGCTCCAACCTACGACCATCCCGGCATGGCGCCACAAGCCTCTCTGGTCGGTGTGAAAGTTCTCGATGCAGGTGGAAGCGGGTCCTTTGCTACCGTCATGGCAGGAATGGAATGGACCGTTGAGAAGCGATATGAATTCAACATCCGAGCAGCATCTATGAGCCTTGGCGGACCAGGTGCAATCGAATGGACTTCTTCCGAAGAGGACAGTGTCAATCGCTATGCAAACGAAATGGTTCGCGCTGGAATTGCTTTGTTCATCGCTGCTGGAAACAGTGCCTTCTCAGCACAAATTGGAACACCGGGTAGTGCTGAAGATGCCATCACAGTCGGTGCTTTGGACAAGGATTCAAGCATCGCTATCTACAGTAGCCAAGGACCGACAGAAGAAGGTCGAATCAAGCCAAACATTGCCTATGTCGGTTCCGATGTCATGTCCGTCGCCCACAACACTGGGGATGGTTACGTTGCTTTCAGCGGTACAAGCATGGCCACACCTGGTGCGGCTGGTGTAGCAGCACTTATGTTGCAAGCAAATCCAGATCTGTCTCCATTCGACATTCGAAACATTATGCAAGAGACTGCGACCTATCGACAGTGCCACTACATGGGCGCAAACGAGCCATGTGCTGAAGATTTCATTCCAAAGAACCGGCAGAACAACGTCTACGGTCATGGAGAAGTCCGAGCCCTTGATGCGTTGCTCGAAGCAGCTGAACGTGACTATGTGTTCAACACAAACATCAGCGTCACCATTTCAACGCCGGCAACACTCGACAATCGAATTCATCTCGAGCGCGGCGATAGCATCGCCTTTGAGGTCAGTGAAAACATGGAAACAGTCCAATGGAGAAGCAACCATTTGCGCGATGATTGGTCCAACATTCACACATACGAATCAGGGGACACCTTTGGGGAATTGTCCATCATTGACATCATTCATCAGATTGAGCATCTACCAGGCATCGCCGTCATGGGCAATCACACCATCTCGCTGCGAGGTGTTCAGGATCAAGACGGTGTGACCTCCGCTTCACCACTTGTCACAGCAGAGATTATGGTCATGGATGACGATACAAACCCGCCAATGCCGAGTTCTGAAGATGGACTCTCAGCAGCGACGATTGCGGTGGTTTCAGTTGGAGGTATCATCCTCTTCCTTGCCGTTCTTCTGTTGATTTCGACCATATCGAGTCGAGAGGAAGGAACACTTGCTGGCAAGGACCTCCAGACGTACCTTGATTCTCAGATCGTTGATGCAGTCGATTCCGATTTGTCTGAAAACCCGTTCTGGGAAGAAAAGGCGTAATCCCTGGATTGGAGTGATACCTTACATTCATAGACGGAGTTCCCAAGGTGAGAAACATGGTCGGAAAAGAACACGTGACGATGATTCCGTCTGCACCGAAGACGATTTGGTCCGCAACGGTCAATGGGCAAGACGTCCAAGCCATTGCTCCATCCAATGCCATCTTGCTCGACGTTCTTCGCGATGAAGTGGGTATGCTCGGTGTCAAGCGAGGCTGTGACTTAGGAACGTGTGGTTGTTGTGCAGTTTTGATCGATGGCGAACCTCGTCTCTCGTGCCTGTGCTTGGCCGGGCAAGTTGGAGGCCAGGAGATTATAACGGTCGAAGGACTTGCTGACGGGGCACATCTCGCTCCAATCCAAATCTGCTTTGCAACCCATGGTGGTTCGCAATGTGGATTCTGCACACCAGGTTTTCTCATGAGCGCTGAAGCACTTCTTAATGCAAATGAGAACCCAACTCGGGACGAAATCGCTTGTGCAATCGAAGGAAATCTTTGCCGATGCACTGGTTATCAACAAATTGTCGATTCTATAGAGGCGGCTGCAGAAATCAAGCGAGGTGATGCGCCATCGCCATCTCCAGCTAGTGATCCTCATCCAAATCCACATCCAGAAGGGCCTGATGAACCATCGATGCCTCCTGGTCATGCGAGGTAATCTCATGGCTGGAGGATATCGTCAACAACCTGGTGCATCGTCGGGTGAAATCCGTAAGGATGGGAAGCGCGTTGCAGGTAAGCAAAAGTTTCCTCCGCCAGGTTCAGGTGGCTCTCGGCCAACCATGGCTCAGCGTGATCTTGATTTCATTCCAGAATCTGTTGGTGGGAAGGAACCTCAACCAGCAGGCTCGCATATCCACGACAGGTATCGAACAGGCACGGAAGTGGGTAAGCCAAGGGCTCTCGTTGATTCACATGCAAAAGTAACCGGTCAAGCATGGTATGGTGACGATGTCCGTCTTTCGAATGAAATCATCGGCAAAATTCTCCGTTCACCGCATCATTATGCCAAAATCAAATCCATTGATACATCAAAAGTCGAAGCCCTCCCGGGTGTTCTCGCAGTAGCCACAGGGGCAGACGCAGCAAACACGTTCGGTGTTTTGCCTGTAACGAAAGACGAGCACGCCATGGCTGTTGAGAAAGTACGCCACGTGGGCGATCTCGTAGCCTGTGTTGCTGCCGTCGATGAAGCGACAGCCATGGAAGCCCTCAACTTGTTTGAGATTGAGTGGGAAGTTCTCGACCCTGTCTTTGATCCGAGAAAAGGATTGGAAGATCAAGATGAACCAATCCACTGGCGAGGGAAGTATCACGTTGGAACAACCAATGTTCAGAAGCGTGTGTTTCAAGAGTTTGGCGATCGTAGCCTCGTTGCAGATCCAACAGCTTCCTCTCACGGGAAATGGCGAATGGAAGGTGTGCATCATGGGTTCACAGAACCCCATGCAGTCGTTGCACACTGGGATCCAAACGGTCGTCTTCAACTCTATACTCCTCAGCAAGTGCCGCACTATGCACATCGAGCGCTCTCAACGGTTCTCGAGGTTCCAATGCATCAAATCAACGTCATTCGTACCTTCGTTGGGGGAGGATTCGGTGGGAAATCAGACCCATTCCCGCACGAGATGTGTGCGGCGATTCTTTCTCGTAAGGCAGGGCGTCCCGTACGAATCAATTTCACTCGAGAAGAAGTTTACTGGATTAACAGAGGCCGACATCCAAGTTACATTGAAGTCAAAATGACAGCTGACGAAGAGGCTCGAATTTCTGGCTTTGACATCGATGCACTGATCGATGGCGGTGGATTTGCTTCCTTCGGCCACGTCACGTCCTACTACAACGGTGTTCTCGCAACAGCCCCGTATGAACTCGGTTCTTTCCATTACACTGGTGCACGTGTGTGGACAAACAAACCAGCAAGCGGTGCTATGCGCGGACACGGAGCGGTCAACACACGATGTGCAGTTGAGGTTGGCCTCGATGAAATGGCTGAGCAAATGCAAGTCGATCCGATTGACCTACGCTTGGCAAACCTTCTCCCTCCGCATAGTCGAACCATCTCTGGTTTCCGAATTACCTCAAACGGAATGCGTGAAGCACTTGAGCGCGTCCGGGAAGGTTCGGATTGGGATACAAAGTTCCGTCAAATGCCACTGGGTAAAGGAATCGGCATTGGCTGTGGCTTCTTTATTTCAGGTTCGGGATTACCAATCCACTGGGATCCAAATCGATTCCCACACGCAACCGTTCACATTCAAATCGATATGGATGGAGGTGTTACGGTCCATACAGGTGCTGCTGATATTGGACAGGGTTCGACCACAGCCGTCGCACAAGTCGTTTCCGAGGTTCTTGCTCTTCCCATTGAAATGATTCACGTCCGCTCGCATGAAAGCGATACCAGTCCAGTTGACCTTGGGTCCTATTCCAGTCGAGTGACGTTCATGAATGCCAATGCTGCAATTCGAGCAGCACTCGACATTCGTGAGAAATTGCTCAATGCTGCTTGGGAGATGTTGGGTTACCATCCTGATGTTCTTGTTCTCAACGACCGTCGAATCTACTACAAACACGACCCAGCAGTCGGTGTATCTTACCTCCAAGCACTCCACAAGGCGCAAGAGGACAAGGGGTCACTGATATCCAGTGGAGCCTATCGCTCACCTCCAATGGGTGGTGTTCACAAGGGTGCAGCAGCAGGGCTTGCTCCTGCATACTCGTTTTCTGCCTATGTTGCAGAAGTCGATGTCGATGTCGAGACTGGACTTGTATCATGCACCAATGTTTGGGCTGCGCATGACTGCGGTAAAGCACTCAATCCACTTGCAGTCGAGGGACAGATTATCGGTTCTTGTCACATGGGTCTGGGCCAGGTTCTCTCCGAGAAGATGGTCTATGGGCGAACTGGCCATCTGCAAAATCCAAACCTCTTGGAATACAAAATCCCCTCTGTCCATGAAATGCCTCACGTGACGCCAATCATTGTTGAATCATCGGACCCAGAAGGTCCGTTCGGTGCGAAAGAAGCTGGAGAGGGGCCGCTTCTACCGATTCTCCCTGCTGTCGTGAACGCAGTCTACGATGCAATAGGCGTTCGTATACGTGAATTACCACTCACCCCAGATGTCGTGTGGAAGGCCATCTCTGCGAAGACGAGGTCACTCGGAGGCATCGATGAAACAGAACTCCCTACGCCGCGATTGGAACACAGCACGTTGCAAGCAACGCTTGTTGCACGAGGTCAAGAGCACAAGGAGCGAGACCGCCGCCGACAGCGTAGCGAAGATACCAGCGCATATGTTAACGGCGTGCTGTTTGGATTCGATCCAGACCGTCCGCTCGAAGACCAGGTTGATGGATGGAAATCCGCGGTTGAACCCGTGCCTGAACAGCTGGCTGAGCTTGGCTTAGCAGGAAAGGCTTGGCTGAAGAAGGAGCAACGCCAAATGGGAGGTGACCAATGATGTTGATGCCTCCATTCAATCTCCATCACCCGAAGACCGTTGAGGAAGCATGTGAACTGGCAGCAACGTTCCTTGCCAACGAGGAATCCTTTGATTGGGTTGCAGGTGGTACCGATTTGCTACCGAATTACAAGTGGCACATCAACGTCAAAACACACGTGATTTCTCTCGCAAACATACCCGGTCTCGACATCATCTCCATGCATGAAATTGGTGCAATGGCTCGTTTGGGCGCATTGACGACTTCGGAAAATGTGCATCCGCTCATAGCATCGGCTGCTAGCAAAGTCGCCTCTTCGTTGATCCGAAACAACGCAACACTTGGAGGGAACATTTGCCTTGATACGCGCTGTTTCTGGCTCAATCAAAGCGAAGATTGGCGCCGTTCAATCGACTGGTGCCACAAGGAAGATTGTGGAACGGGTTCGGATTGTCGAGTTATTCCAAATCAAAACACACTCTGCGTAGCAACCTACCAAGGCGATCTGGCTCCATCTTTGATGGTGCTTGAGGGAACCATCCACATCATTGGTCCAAACGGGCCTCGGAGCCTTCCTGTTGAGGAGTTTTTCCAACTCGATGGAATTACTCGAAACGTGCTTCAAGAAGGTGAATTTGTTCTTAAGGTGACCTTCCCAGAGAACGTTGCCAACAGATCGGGGTCCTACAAGAAACTCAGAGTTCGAGAATCGTGGGATTTCCCTGAGGCGGGTGTTGCCTCCTCGTGGATTCCGGGCGATCTCTCCTCACTTCGAGTCGCTTCCACAGCATTGGAATCCATTCCCCGTTCACACCATGAGGAAGTTGATGCACTTGGAAATTCATTCTCGAAAGAGCATATTTCTCAACTCTCTGAGAAGATTATGAAATCCATTAAACCAGTAAACAACACGGCATTGCCTCCAAGATATCGCAAATCGATGGTTCGAGTTTTAGCGAAGCGGAGCCTTCGAGAGATACTTGGTGATTGAGGATGAAAAAGGCCGTTTACTTCCTTGTCTCTTGTGTCCTTGTAGCAATCTTGCCACTCGGACATGCGCAATTCCCCACCAACAACGAATGGGAATTCGGCTGGGATACGGATGTAGAACCGAGTTACGATTTGGAATTGGATGGGGACAAATGGAAGATTGAAGATACCTTAGTCTTCTATGTCGACAATCCAAGAATCAATGATTTGAGCCTCACAATTACCGTCGAATTTGAGAACGACGTGAACGTTCTCGAAGCATCGTACTCGGAATCTATCTCAGTAGGCTCTCAATCGAATGAAACCTTCTCAATTGAATTGAGTACCTCGGATGCAGAAAAGGTGCGAAGTCATTCTCCAAGCGAGAAGATTACAATGATTGTGACTGCTGAAGAGAGTGGAGCTGGAGCAGCGGGTTCACCGAAGGAGATTGAAGCGGACCTCAATGTCCCGAGGTATCACAAACTTCTCCCAGGAGTATCCTTGGTTGCGAGCTCCGTTGATGCAGGAACCTGGATTGAAGAAACACTCCTGCTCAGCAATATGGGGAACACAGTCGATGCTGCCAGCAAGATTGAGGCGGACATTCGCAATTGCCCACTCCTTGAGATCGAAGGGCTAGAGAGTGGCGAAAACACCCAAATCCAACCAACCGATGTGAACGGAAATCAACCTGCTGAAGTCTCGTTTCGCATCGCCCCCTCAACCGCTCATGCTTCAAAGACGTGTGAAGTCACCGTAATCGTGACATCAGAAGGGAACGGTTTGGAACGTAGTGTTACGTTTTCAATTGATGTCGATGCATCCGGTGGAAGTCAAAATTCGAACACCGGAGACACCGGTTCTAGCTCGTCCAATACGGGCTCGGAATCTGACGGTTCTTCGGCACTTCCTGCACTAGGTCCTCAAACGGTCATTTTTTGGCTAGGGTTGCTTGCTGTACTACGCAGAAACCGGCTCGATGTCTGCTGATTAGACTACGCTCTAATTGTCGTGATGTCATAAAAACCTCTCTAAACGTCAAGGGAGAATCATTATGTGTGTATCGTGATTCCGAAGAAAAGAACATACTGCGCTTGCCGCAAAATGAGGTGAAAATATGGCAGAAACAGAGAAAACAAAACTCTCTGTTGAGAAGAAACTCATGGTCGGACTCGTCGTCTCCATCCTTCTTTCCACTGTCCTTATCGTTCTTGCTTCCTCATCGAAGGAAACCGTCTTCTCCCCATACGTCCGCGATGCTGAAGGAGACTACCAGTACCAACAACTTTCCAAGATGCGTGACACACTCGGAACCAGTGACGACGGCAAGTCTGGGGAGAGGTACTCCATCTACAACACAATGTCAACACCAATGCTTGTCAATGATTGGCAAGATCCTCATCGAACCATGCTCATCATCGCTGCTCCAGAGAAGCCATTCGATGCAGCAGAAGCACAAGCGATTCATGACTTCGTTACCGAGAAGGGCGGAAAGGTCATTCTTGCGGCAAACTCAACCAACGCAAAACGCGTTGCTGAAGAATTCGGCGTCCTCTACTTTGATGCTCCTGTATCTGACAGCAAGTGGTTCTACGAGGTGACCGACAGTACCAACGTACGCATGCCAGTCCAACACACACGATTGTGGTCCGTTGCTTCCGTCAGCGAAGATTTGGCCCTTATGGACGAGGCATCGCTTCGAACACCATGCACTGAGGCTGAAGTATCCGCAGGAGTAACAGACAACTGTCGAATGCCTGTCCTTTTCCATTCACCTACTGCCATTCAAGTATTGGATGTAGAGGATGATACTCGTGAAGTGAGTGTTCTCGCTTCCGCCAGCGATCAGGCATTTGTCGCACGTTCTGGCTTCGACATCAACAATGTCGCAAATCCAAAGACTGGAAAAACCGACCTCATCGTGCGAATCGATTACCCGAACATCGATGCATACGATACCAAATCCGACGGGGACTCCGGAGAAGTCTCCGTGACTGGCAGCATTGTCTTCGTTTCAGATCACTCTGTATTCGCAAACCACCTATGGGACGCGGGTGATGCTGACCTGACAGGAAAGCAACAATGTGGCGACATCTACATCGAGAACGGACACAGCTGCTGGGATACCGACCCGGATGGGCTCGTCTCCGCACAAGGTGACACTGCATGGGAAGGAAACCAACTCTACTTCCGTGCTTTGATTCGTGACATGATGGAATTCGACAACGATGAACTCTCTCTTCAAATCACACGAAACACGGACGAATTCAACATCGTCTTTGATGAAAGCCGTCACGTCTCCAGCGTTGCAACGCAGCCATTTACCGAAGCCATTGGTGCGGTCGTTCTTTTGACCAGTGATGCTTACCTCAAGTGGTTGATCATCCTCAACCTTTTCGCACTCCTTGCCATTGCCATTATGGTCGTTCCAGAGAAAGAAAACTGGCGACACGTCTTCGACTTGACCCGATTCAGAGAACGTCCAACGAAATTGGATACTTCGCTCTACCAAGTCCGAACCAGAGAAGCATTCCTCTCCAAGGTTCGGCAATTCAACGATCTCACGCGAGACGAATTCGCTCGCAAGACTCCTGCAGAAATCATGCAGATGGTCCGTGACCCACGCCTTGTTGAACTCGTTAGTTCAGCACGATCCTATTCCAACGAAGAACTCCGGGAAATTATCCCGTTAATTCGTCGTTGGGGAAACTGAAGAAAAAAGGAGGAAAATGACATGCAACCCCCCGCACCACCAGCAGCCCCGCCCGCGCCAGCGCCAGCAGCGCCAGCGGCACCAGCGCCACCTGCACCTGCAGCACCAATGCCAGCGGCACCAGCCGCACCTGCAGCACCAGTAGCGCCAGCCGCACCTGCAGCACCGGCCGCTCCGGCCCAGCCGAAGCACCAAAGCACCCCAGAAGTCCGTGAGCGACTTTCCGCCGTAGGCGCCATCGCACAAGCGATTAGCGCCGAGGTTCAGAAAGTCATTATCGGTAAGAGCCACGTCATCGACAACGTTCTCATCAACATCCTCTCCAACGGTAACCTTCTCTTCGAAGATTACCCTGGATTGGCAAAGACGTTGATGACCAACACGTTTGCTGACGCTCTCGGTTGTGACTTCAAGCGTGTTCAATTCACGCCTGACTTGCTCCCAGCTGACATTACCGGTACCAACATTTACGACGCAAAGAAGGGTGAATTTACATTCAAGCCAGGACCTTTGTTCTGTAACCTACTCCTTGCTGACGAGATTAACCGTGCTCCACCAAAGACCCAAGCTGCATTGCTTGAGGCTATGCAAGAGAAGCAAGTGACCATCGGTACCGTTACCCACAAACTCCCTGCTCCGTTCATTGTTATGGCAACCCAGAACCCTGTCGAGCAAGAGGGTACCTACCCACTTCCTGAAGCTCAACTTGACCGTTTCATGTTCAAGATGAGTGTCGGTTACCCAGACCGTGCTGATGAAGACGAGATTCTCGCTCGACGTATCACACGTGGTAAGGACGCAGTTGATGTCGATGTTATCACCGACCCACAGCGTGTTATCGCTATGCAACAGGCTTGTGAAGACATCTACGTTGATCCAGCTCTTCGAATGTACATGGTCGAAGTCGTCGCTCGAACCCGTGAAGACCCTCGTGTTCTCGTCGGTTCTTCGCCTCGTGGATCTCAAGCATTGCTCAAGACAGGTCGTGCAGCAGCCGCTTTGCGTGGACGTGACTTTGTAACGCCTGATGACATCAAGTCGGTTGCAGAGCTTGCAATTGCACACAGAATCATCCTCAAGCCTGAGCACCAAATCAAAGGTCTTGAGGCTGGCGAAGTAATGCAAAGCATTCTACGAGAAGTTCCAGTACCTACTGTTTGAAACCGTTGAATCATACTTGACTAGAGGTGTTCTCGGATGTGGAGTCGTAAATCAGCAATGCTAGGAAGCATGGCCGTGGCCATGTATCTTCTTGGCCTCACGCTCAGGAATTCTCAATTGGTCACAATCGCTGTTGTGATCTTTGTGTTCTTGACGTGGGC
>DUJC01000032.1:31218-34461 GCA_013330015.1 Candidatus Poseidoniaceae archaeon
GCCCTCTTTGGCGGCCATGCTGACGTTGCTTCAAGCGGCCGACGCGCAGAGGAGTGGACGGGTGAAGAGGGTGTTGCCCTTGGCAGCGTACTGGCGATGCGAAAGCTCTCCGGTTCACGTATCTTCGAAGATGGTGAATTAACTGTGACGTTACGTATGCAAAACAATTCTGGACTCGCTAAGATCCTCGAAGTTCGAGATCGAGTTCCAGAAGTAATGCGCATCAAGGAAGGATCGAACTACATTTTGATGGAACTTGGTCCCCGTCGCGAGACCTACATCGAGTACACGCTTGAATGCCCTCTCCGTGGATTCTACAGCATTGGTCCTGTTGCAGTACGCGTCCAAGACCCGTTTGGTCTGTTTCACAAGGAAAAAGAAATGCATGTCTACAACGATTTCCTTGTGTTCCCGAAGATGGAAGATCTCAAAGAGACCTTCGTTAAGTCTCGTGTTCCAAAGATTTTCACTGGGGCCGTCAACATTCGTCAACCAGGACCTGGTTCCGAGTTTTACTCACTGCGTGAGTATTTCGAAGGTGATTCGTTCCGTGCCATCAACTGGAGTGCGTACGCACGCTCTGGTAAATTGATGGTCAACGAACGCGAGCGTGATGCCGTTTCCGACGTCATTATCATCATTGATTCTCGGGCCGTCAGTGAAACCGGTCCAGTCAGCCGAAACGCACTTGTCTATTCGACCCGTGCTGCAGCATCGCTAGCCAAATACTTCCTAGGCCGACGAGACTCTGTTGGTGTCGTCGTTTACGGTGATGAGGTTGTCAGCGTCGACCGTGATACAGGAAAGAAACAATTGTACGTGATTCTCACCAAGCTCGCAGGTGCTGTTGCTCGAGGCAACATTCCTCTGCAAGTTGTTGTCAACCGAATTCTACCACACATCAACAAAGGTAGTCCAATCATCTTCCTTTCCAATTTGGAAGACGATCCAACCATCGTCAGCGCACTTCGAGATTTCCGCGCCCGTGACTTTGACGTGACGGTTCTCACACCATCATCGCTTGAGTTTGAATTTGATGCAAAGCGTCTTGATCGAACCGGCTATGAAGTCATGAAGACCGAACGAGACGTCTTGATTGGAGAACTCCGTGGACTGGGTGTCAACATTATGGATTGGGAGCCAGATATGCTTCTATCAACCGCACTTGCAGGTGCACGAGGATTCTGAGGTGAGACGATGACAATGCGAAAACCATCCTCAGATACGGCACACTTGTACGATGGTAAGGTCGTTCGATCATCTGCTCCAAGCCGAAAGAAGGCAGCAGGACAGGCCGGTATTGGCTCGGAAATTCCAAAGGATGCGATTCCAGAGTTGGAAATGCCCTCCTTCATTGAGAGCCTCATCGGTGGTCCAATCGTTCCAAAAATGAAATTCCTACCACCGGACAAGTTCGTTCAAAATATGCAACTCGGTGTCTATGTGATTCTGGTTGGACTTGCACTCCTTACCTACATCATTTCACCTCCTGAAGGAACCATCTGGTTCATCCTTCTGGGAAGTGCAGACCTCGCCTTGCTGTTCCAAATCGGCATCATCATCGGTGCTACTGGACTTGGTTTCTGGGGCGCCTTCCAAAGAGACGCTCGCTACATGCTCGGTTCGTATCTTTTGTTCATTCTCGCCATCATGCGATTTGCATCTTCAAAAACAAGCGTCAACGACTTGTTTGGACTTGCAGATAGTCCTACGATTCTTGCTTCTTTGGTCGTTATCTACTCAGTTTTGCTCATCATGTACTTTGAGTTGTCAAACGGTGTCATGCGATACTCGATGCTCGATACGAGCATTCGAACAAACGAAGTCTATGTCATGAATCCAAAGAAAATCGTAGGCAAGTACCACCGATCCCTCATCATCAATCCAATCGTTGCTACCGTTCTTGCAACGTTGGTTCTGTCTGCCAACACCATCCTCCCTTGGATTGTTGGTATTCTTTCAGAAGATACAGCAACCCGACTCAGCGAATCGGTCGAACTCGGCTCTGTTTACGGTGTAGCACTAGGCACGCTCTTCGTCTTCCTCGTGGTCGGAGGGTTGTTCGCTCTCGACCTGCCAACCTACATTCAGAAGCGCCGAGAAGGCAACGATGAGTGAAGTTAAGATTGTTGAGCAACGGATATGTTTTGCTCCTGAATCAAAGCATGCAAGAGTTGCAACGCTTGACTCAAATCTTCGCCATCAATGGCAACTCTTGCCGCAGATGAGGTCCGATTGAGCCATGATAGCTCAAATTCAGTTGCTTCAAAGAGCGTGTTGATTGCTTCCACATCAGTTTCATTGCAACCAATCAATGAGAGCAATCCAAGGTGCTGGTGGTGATCCGCATCAATGTTGAACTGTTCGAAGATGGTTGATGCACGATGCATGTCATGCTGAGATACAATCAGCCTCGAATCTCCTAATCTTGACTCCAATCCCCACCAATGGACCTCGTTTTTGGCCAATTCTCCAAGAATCTTCACAAGTTGACGCTGATGCGAATCGATGTGATGATGGGAGAATCCTAGGCTTATCACATTCGGAAGACAGCCAACAGCCTTGAGTTCCTTTTCCGGTAATTCAGGTCCAATCACCGTCTTTTCGTCATGATTGGAATGACACAGGTGCCGTACTTCCAACTGGATGTTTGGTTCAATCAAAGGCTCGATGGTTGAAGGATGTAGAACAGGTGTATCCATGAGGGACAATTCGATTGCTTCCTGATAGTTGAGATACGGAATTGTTTCAGAGCGAATACTCCACCTTGGATTGATGCTGTAGATTCCAGGCACATCCTTCCAAAGGATGACCTTGTCGGCATCAATGAGATTCGCAATAGCGGTTGCAGAATGATCCGAACCACCTCTGCTTAATATGGCAATCTCCTTGTTTTGACCTTCACCAAACCATCCAGTAATAACAGGAGTTCCATGGAGCGTGTCTCGATTGAGTTTGATACTCGATGCCTGTAGATCGACATGACTCGCTTGAAAGTTCCCATCAAGCGTAATCCCGATGTCTTCTGCACCCAATGGATACGCATCAAAACCGTATTCTTGCAGACGATGAGCGACAACAAGGGCACTCAAACGTTCACCAGATGCGAGAAGATTGTTCATTGCAGATTGATCGTTGGGATCTTGAGCCAACAAACGTAAGGTGTCCATGAGATTATGAAGGACCATCGAAAATAGATGTGCATTTTTCGACGTATCGAGACCGGGTGCAAAACGAAGATGT
>DUJC01000101.1:0-2045 GCA_013330015.1 Candidatus Poseidoniaceae archaeon
AGATCGGCCTCACGACCAAGGCAAACGGCAATAGAAACAGCTTGCCGTTCTCCACCAGACAACTTTTTGACACGCTTCGGGAGAAGTGGTTCGATACCCAAGGCTCGGATGACGTTGACGTTGAATTCACCACTCCTCCATCGCATTCCAATTTCACTGTCAAGCAACATTTGAACACTGCAGTCCATGTCAACATCAATGTGTTGAGGTTTGTAGGAAATAGTCGTCCCCTCCGTTACCCATCCAGCATCGTATTCGAGCTCACCAGAAAGAATTTTGATCATGGTCGATTTTCCAGTACCGTTTGCACCAACGACGCCGACCACCTCGGAACGGTGAACAGAACCTTCATCTGTCGTGAGCTCAAATTGGCCCAAGTTTTTCTTTAGCTGACCCCATTGAATGGTTGGGTTACCAATATCTGCCCTCCGATCGTAGTGTTTTTGAAATTTGATCGGTTTATCTCGAATACGAACGTTTTCCTCTGGTAAATACCCTTCAAGATATGCATTGATTGCAGTACGCGTGGATCGAGCAGGCGTAAATACTCCGAACGCACCTTTCTTGCCGTAGACAATGTGAACGAGATCTGCAAGTACATCAAGCACAGCCAAATCGTGTTCGATCACGATAACCCGCTTGGTTTTCGCCAGTTCTTGAATGATCCGAACGATTCTCATTCGCTCATGAATATCAAGGTACGATGATGGTTCATCAAAGAAGTACACATCTGCATCGCGAAGCAATGTCGCACATATGGCCATGCGTTGCAGTTCTCCACCGGACAGCTGTTGAACCGTTCGAGAGAGTAAATTCTGTATTCCTGTGGCCGTTACTAAATCATCGAACATTTCCCGTTCGTCGACTTTTCGAAGCAATGCTTCAACAGTCCCCTGAACACGTTTTGGTAGTTTGTCGACGTTTTGGGGTTTAAGTGCAACTTTGATTTCCCCATTCTTGACAGAAACAAAAAAATCACGCAATTCTCCTCGTGGCAGAGTATCTATCACATCGTCCCATGTTGTTTCATCGGACCTCCAATCTCCCAAATTTGGGACCGATCGTCCAGACAAGGCATTGAATGCAGTTGACTTGCCCATCCCATTCGGGCCGAGAACACCCACGACCGATTCCTTTGTGGGAGTCGGTAATCGAAACAATCTGAATCCGTTCAAACTGTATCGATGAATCATGTCGGAATCTAGTTCTGTGGGCAAATTGATTACTTTGACTGCATCACCTGGACACAATTTTGCTCGAGTGAAGCAAACTGGGCACGCAGTTTCAAGAATCTTCCATTTTCCATCAGTGAATTGAATGCATTCTCCGCCACACGATCCTGCGTATTTTTGCAGATAATCGTACGCAGGCATGTTTGGTTGGCAGCGTTCGTCATCAAGAACAACGATGCGCATCTTCTATTCCTCGTATTGCCACAAGCACCAAACTGCTTGATTCGGGTTTCTTTCAAACAAGTCCCTTGAGGTGTTCTGTGCCACGTACAACACGAGTTGTCGTAGGTGTTGGGAACTTCATACCTGCCTTGCGGAGTGCATCCTTCGCAGTGAGGTAGTTGTTTGCATTGCAGTGGATCGAGATGATTCGCTGACCTCGTCGTACACGAGCAGCGGTTCCGACGTTCTTTCCGAAAGCACATCGCATACCTTGGGAAACACGGTCAGCACCAGCACCGGTCGCTTGCTTGTTCTCTCGCAAGACGTGGTGAGGGTAGGTGTGGACACGAAGAGCGTATCCTTGCGCGCCAGCTTCCTTACGGATGGTGGAGTTGGAAATGACACGGGCTGCTTCGAGAGCGGTGTGTCGAATCTGACAGTTGTTGTCAGCACGTAGTTCGAGAACAACAGGGAAGCCACCTGTTTCCGCAGCACGGCGGTTTCCAGAGTGGTATGCGAGGATACGGTTGTTCGGAACACCACCGATATACTTGCGTCGAGTATATGCAGGTCCCTTAAGACGGCGATACATGGATGCGGGCTTACGTGCCATTTTCAGTCCTCCAAGCATCCCTCCGACAGATGCTCCCT
>DUJC01000101.1:2432-2562 GCA_013330015.1 Candidatus Poseidoniaceae archaeon
GATTCTTGATGGGAAGAAACTTAATTGTTCAACGACAGCAGAATTCATGGCGAGTGGCTGGAGGAAGTTGCTCGAGGAAGAATCAGAGCACCAATGGCTTGCAATAGGCCTGTTTTTTGTCTTCGTCATC
>DUJC01000160.1 GCA_013330015.1 Candidatus Poseidoniaceae archaeon
TTCGAGCCCCACAATCGGCGTAATTCAACAACCCAACCAATGAAAGGTGAAACCATGGTTTCTGAAACAGTTCTAGGCGTTCTGTTCTGTTTCTTTCTACCGCTTGCTGTTGCAGCACGCTTTTGGCATTGGTATACATTTTTCAAACGTGGGCAAAAAATCAAGATGATTCAAGCAATGCAAAGCGAGCAAAACGATGACTGACGCCTTACTCCCACTCAATCGTACCTGGTGGTTTGTGGGTAATGTCGTAGACAACTCGGTTGACAGCACCCTTGACCGTGTTGGTGATTCGCGTACTGATCTTTTGTAGAATACTATGAGGAATTTCCGAATATCGGGCCGACATACCATCCATGCTTCGTACTGCTCTGACAACGATGGTCTCGCCATATGCTCGTACATCGCCATGTACACCTACTGAACGAACGGGAAGAAGCGCTGCAAAGTATTGCCACGGCAATTCCATTTCTCCAGCTTCTGCACCGGCCTCGAATTCTTCCTCAACAATTGCACAAGCCTCGCGAACGACCTCGACACGTTCTGGAGTCAATTCTCCGAGTGTTCGAACCGCAAGACCAGGGCCTGGGAATGGTTGTCGCTCTGCGACAATGATATCCAATTCTCGAGCGAGTTCACGAACTTCGTCCTTGTACAACTCACGGAGCGGTTCGACAACTTCGAGCGTCATGTCTTCTGGCAAGCCACCCACATTGTGATGCGATTTGATGGTATCACGAACGCCACCACCTGACTCAATCCAGTCTGGTGCAATCGTTCCCTGTACGAGGTATTTTGCACCACATTTCTTCTGCTCATCCTCAAAAATTCGGATAAACAGTTCACCGATAACCTTGCGCTTTTGCTCGGGTTCAGTAACGCCTTGAAGTGCCTCGAAGTAGCGGTCTGCTGCTTTCACAGTAATCAGATTGATACCTTGCTCAGCGAGCATGGCCTCAATTTCTTCAGTCTCGTTCTTGCGCATGAAGCCTGTATCAACGTAGACGCAATGAAGGAGGTCTCCAACAGCCTTGTTGGCAATGACAGCTGCAACGGTTGAATCCACGCCGCCTGAACACGCAATGATAGCAACATCGTCGATGGTCGCTTTCATTTGCTGAATCGATTCTTCGATAAATTCAGGCGCATCGAACATCTCAAGCCCCGCCGTTCACTTCTCGATCCATTTGGAGGACGCGCTCAATTTGGTCGAGTTTATCTTGAACGAGGCGTTGTGCCATATCATCGTTGACAAGTGCGAGCATTTGTACTGCAAGGTGACCTGCATTGTCACCACGATCGACACCTACGGTTGCTGCTGGAACACCCGGTGGCAATTGAACGATGGATAGAAGAGAATCAAATGGAACACGGCCACCGCAAGGAACACCTATGACCGGCTTAGTTGTCAATGCTGCAACTGCACCCGGTAGTGCCGCTGCAAGACCAGCCATTGCGATGAAGACCTTGCATCCATCTTCTTCTGCTTTGTGAATAATGTCTTCAACGAATTTAGGAGAGCGGTGCGCAGATGCTACACGCAGTTGGTAGTTTACGCCAAATTTGTCAAGCACCTTTGTGCACTTTTCAGCAATCGGCATGTCAGACTTCGAACCAAGTAAGATAGATACATCCATGTCTATTTCGCATCGCGGGTAGTTCTTTTAGATGACCCCTCACTCTTCTTCAACCAAAAAATGCTCGAGATTGAAAATCTGGTCTGAAAAAACATCAAGATGCAGCCAACATCCATCGTCTTCAAATTCACAATACATGACGGCTAGCTGCTGTTTTGTCCGGGAAAGTGCCATCAGACCATTGGTTGGTTTTGCATTCATGACCTTCCAATGATTCAACCGAGATGGGTCCAGTTGGAGGTAGGTTTTCACATCCCATTCTCTCCGAAATTGAACTCCGAAACCAGCAGAGGTTTTCTCAGCAACTCGATACGTCGTGAAAAATAAGCCAAAACAAAACCCGAGGGCAATCCAATTCGAGATCTGATCGATAAATACGGTAACAACAGATGCAACGAAGAGGACTACGCTCAGATGAACGCCACGATGCAAAACAAGGACTCTACGTTGTGAGAATGTTGAGAACAAAGCCAAACTGAGTAATAGATTTGAGACAAGAATCAACCAAGGTACGAATGCCGTGTGCTTTCCTGAGAGGAGCATAAGGATCGGAAACGCCATCGTTAACAGAGATCCTGCCATTGTAAAGAGTGGCGTAATCATGATTGCCTTCTCTTCGGAAGGATACCATCCGCCAACGAACAGTCCAACCATATCCCTTCCAGTTCAACCGAGTTCTTTTGTCTGTTGGATATCGGCGATGTTGTTATATTCTCGAGATTTTTTGCTATGATAATGGAGCAGGTCTATCGTTGTGACTCTGATTCTTTTTTTGCTCGTTTGGGAGAACACCGGGAGTTGCAGGTGATTCACCGCGGGCAAGAAGCCCAGGTTTATCGTGGACTGCTTCAGTTTGTTCGCATTAACTACCATGAAATTGGTGATGAACTCTTGGTTCGTTTCCGTCCAAGCATTACACTCATCGGATTGATGATGCTCTCGTCTATCTTGGTTGCGACCGCCTTTGTTGCCCCATGGTGGTGGCTCCTTGTCGAAGTTGTTCTCCTGTCGATGGCACTGATCATCAATTCGTCTCAATTGACGTGGGAATTGCTGCAGTTCACGCAGGAACCCATCACGCTTCGAGGTCAATCATCATCGAATGGGTGACGCAGGCAGAGGTTGCGAGCTGCATATACCTCATCCACACGACGGACTGGTGTGGTGGTTGGAGCGTTATGCAACGTCTCTGCATCGAGTTGGAGAACCTTGCAGAAGTCTCTTGCAAAGGTATCGAGCGTTTCTTTCGACTCTGTCTCTGTTGGTTCAATCATCATACATTCTGGAACGACGAGTGGGAAGTACACCGTTGGAGCCATGTAGCCCATATCGAGAAGTCCCTTGGCAACATCCATTGCTGAGATTCCCAAGGACTCTTTTGCAGGTCCTAGTGAAAGTGTGAACTCATGCTTCGCAACAATGGTGTCTGCACCATCAACGAAGAGGTGATCGACACCTGCAGCTTTGGCTTCTCGATGAATGGCATGACGAAGGTAGTTAGCGTTCAAGACCGCATGTTCCGACATGGTGCGTAGTTCCTTACCGTACCGTCGATAATAAGCCCAGCATCGAAGGACTGCGCCTGCATTGCCGTGCCATTGTTGCACCTTACCAATAGTGTGTTCTGGGGTGTGCCATGTGTACCAGTGGTCGTCGACACACTGCTTCTTCTCGTCGTCCGTAGGAGCACGACGAGCGACGATTGGAGAAGGCAGGAATGGAGCAAGATGCTCTTTGACTCCGATTGGCCCAGACCCTGGACCACCTCCACCGTGAGGCTGACTGAAGGTCTTGTGAAGATTGTAGTGAACAGCATCAAAGCCCATCAAACCTGGACTTGTGCGTCCAAGAATGGCGTTAAAGTTCGCACCGTCGTAATACATCAATCCTCCAACTTCGTGAACAATGGAAGAGGCTTCTGCAATATCCTGCTCAAACAGTCCAAGAGTATTTGGATTGGTGATCATCATCGCAGCAGTGTCATCGCCAACAACAGCACGCAAAGCGGACAAGTCGATGCGTCCATCTTCTTGGCTCGGGATTTCAATGATCTCAAACCCAGCCATGGCAGCACTTGCAGGGTTGGTCCCGTGTGCAGAATCAGGAACGATGACCTTGGTTCGATGGTGTTCGCCCCTGTGACGGAAGTACTCTTGGAAGCATCGAACTGCCGTGAATTCACCCTGAGCACCAGCAACAGGTTGCAACGTAACCGCATCCATTCCAGCACAAATAGCGAGCATATCTTGCATTTCGTAATAGATTGAGAGCAACCCTTGCAACTGATGTTCTGGTTGGTGGGGATGGATGTCTGCAATTCCTGGAAGTTGAGCTACAACTTCGTTGACACGCGGATTGTGCTTCATCGTGCAGGAACCCAGGGGATAGAATCCTGTATCAATTCCAAAGTTTCGTTTTGAAAGCCACGTATAGTGACGGACCATTTCGGGTTCGGATAAGCGAGGCCAACGTGGTAGTTGCTTGCGCACCATGTTACTCGGTAAATCAAGTTCAGTAGCAGGTAACATCGGTGATGGCTGAGCATAGCCCTTTCCTTCTGCACCAAAGTGTTCAAACAGTCGGCTCAAGCACTCACCTCCTGGGCCCAAGCTCGAAGGCAATCAACCAATCGATCAAGATCTCTTTGGCTGGTCTGATCTGTCACCGTGACCAACATTTGGTTCGTTTTCTCAGCATACCAATTGGATACATCGAATCCACCCACAACACCGTTCGCCTCAAGATAAGCCAAGCATGCTGAGGTCGAAGCAGGTAATTCGACGACGAACTCGTTGAAATGGGACTGGCCATCGTACGGAAGTGTCACGCCCTCTACACCAGCAAGTTGGCGTTTGAGCTGCGTGCAAGCCGCCATGTTTCGAACTGCGAGTTGTTCCAGTCCTTCGGGACCTAGAAGCGACATGTGCATGGCGCCCATGAGCGCTATGAGTGTCTCGTTTGTGCAAATGTTGGATGTTGCACGATGTCGGCGGATGTGTTGTTCACGTGTGGAGAGCGTCAGGCAGTAGGCCTCTTTCCCATCAACATCGATGCTTCTGCCAACGATCCGACCTGGCATGAGTCGTAGGTAGGGCTGTGTACAACCAAAAATACCGTACACTGGACCTCCGCCAGTGATTGGGCTTCCAAGCGGTTGCCCTTCACCAATCACGATATCTGCTCCGTAGTTTCCTGGGGCTTCCAACAACCCAAGCGATACTGGCTGAACACCAACGATCAGGGCTGTTTTGTCTCCAATGATTTCTTTCAACGACGGGTAACCGCCATCGATGATGCCCAATGGATTTGGTTGTTCAACATACACGGCGCACGATCCTCGTGCACGCTCGACATCGTCGAGATTGATGCAGCCATTTTCATCGTGGCGCAGTGTCTCGACCTTGATGCCTGCTCCTTGGCAGTAGTTGTGAATGACAGATACTCGATCGGGTGGCGTTAATTCAGAGATGTACACTGTGTCTTTTTGTTCTGCTTTGCGAGTGTGAACACGAACAGCACACGTGAGTGCTTCAGCCGCAGCTGTTGATCCATCGTAGAGCGAAAGATTGGTGATTGGCATAGCAATGAGTTCTGATATAAGCGACTGGAACTCCCACATGGCTTGCAACATACCTTGGGAGACTTCCGGTTGATACGGAGTGTACGACGTCAGGAATTCACCACGAGTGACGAGTTGGAAAACACATGATGGTACAAAGTTTCGATACAGTCCTGCCCCGAGAAACGAAGGCTGGTCGCCTAGGGCGAGATTCGCACCAAGCAGGCGCTTTGCGTCAGCAAGCAACTCCTCTTCGCTTTGAGCATCTGGCAAGGGCAAGTCGCCAACCATTCGCACCGATTCTGGAACATCTGCAAACAGTGCATCGATGGACGCAACGCCCATCTCCTTCAGCATTTCTTCTTCTCGTCCTAGATTTGGTAATTGGTCAACCATGCGACTCGCCTCCTCAGGCAATCATAACCAGTCGCGTAGCGCTCATAATGTTCGTCATTGAACCGTCAAGAAACGTGGGCCGTCTATACAAAAGGCGGCCGAATAATAACAGCCTTGACGGACGAACGTGGACTTGCAGCAATCAGAACTTCATCGCCCTCGGATACACCCGAAATGTAGCCGATTCCAATACCTGTGTTTGCAAGTGAAGGAGAAGGCGCTCCTGATGTTAACTGGCCGATCTTTGTACCATCGAGGGAGAAGACATCTTTGCCTGGCCTCGGCAAGGGTCCACGTTCGAGATACTTGATCCCCCACCACCGGGCATCATCGGATGCGTGAGAAAGTACACGATGACGTCCAATGAATTCATGCTCCGTATCGAGGCCAAACGGTACGTTCGTTTCCCATGAATCTCGTGCGAGGAACGAATGCGCTCCATCATCAAGTTGTGGCCATAGGAAATCAACACCGGACAAGAGGTATCCTTTCTCGAGACGAAGTGTATCGCGTGCGCCGAGCCCAACAGGGGTAGCTCCGGCATCGATGAGGGCACGCCACACAGCAGCGACCTGATCGTTCGGAACAAAAATCTCGTAACCAGCCTCACCGGTGTAGCCAGTTCCTTGAATCCACCCTGTTACACCAAGTTGGTTTTCTGAGAATTCAGACCACTTGAATCGACCTACGTGTTGTCCATCGCCCATTGCAGCATCCAAGTACTCCTTGCTTGTTGGACCTTGAAGAGCGATAATCGATGTTTGCGGAGAGAGATTTTCAATCGTAATTCCAGATTCAC
Source organism: Candidatus Poseidoniaceae archaeon (assembly GCA_013330015.1). Taxonomy (GTDB): domain Archaea; phylum Thermoplasmatota; class Poseidoniia; order Poseidoniales; family Poseidoniaceae; genus MGIIa-L2; species MGIIa-L2 sp8574u. The sequence goes on from DUJC01000160.1 coordinate 6,392, forward strand.
TGGGAGAGAATCCTTGGAACCAATCCCACATGACATCGATCATCGAGGCGTTTGGAACACCAAGAATCTCGGTATCAGATACAACAGCGAAAATCATGTCATCGATGATGAAACCTTCTTTGTCAAGAAAATGTGTGTATGCACAACGACCGGCGGTGATCGAGGAAACCTTCTGCGTAGCCACGGTTTCAAGCCACTCACGTACATTCGGGCCAGAGAATCGAAACGTACCCATGTGAGAGACATCGAAGAGACCGGCTGATTCTCGGGTTGCAAGATGCTCAGCCTTGATGTTTGTATACCAGATGGGCAATTCAAAGCCATGGAAATCAACAATGTTTCCTCCAAGGGCTACGTGCTCGTCATACAACGCAGTTCGAATCAATTCTCCATCGCTCATCGTCATCCTGTCCTGATTATCTCTGGGGCAAACCTCGCTCAATATCCTTTCCAATTGATACAACCCGGTCCAAGAACGCATCGAGCGAAGATTCTGTGATGTTACGGTTAGCGATGACAGAGCGTAGGATGATTTTCTGGTCAACAGTACTGCGACTGACCATGAATCGCCCGTCGTGAACAAGGCGTTCACGCAACTCCGCATTAATTCGGTTCAGTTCTCCCTCAGAAGATTCACCGACATAGCGGAAGCAAACATTGGTCCACATTCGATCACTGACCATCTCCAACGCATCATGCTTCTCGATACGCTGTTGTAGAAAATCAGCCAAATCCATGAACCGTTCGAGCATCGAAGCCCAACCAGCATCACCAATCTCACGCCAAGCAAGCCAAAGTTTGAGTGCATCATTTCGCCGACCGCACTGTAGCGAGTATCGGCCAAGGTCTACCTCAGCGCCCGTATCATGGTAAAGATAGTGAGCGGTTTGACCAGTCGAACAAACAGCCCGCAAAATATCAGCATCCTTGACAATAAAGGCCGAACAAATCAGCGGTATACCCATCATCTTGTGCGCATCCCAGCAAAAACTGTCTGCAAGTTCAATTCCATCCATCAACGAACGATAGCGTGAGGAAAAGAGGCATGAACCACCCCAAGCAGCATCCACATGCAACCACAGGTTGTGTTTGTGGGCAACGCCTGCGATTTCGCGTAGTGGGTCAAAACTACCACGAACGGTCGTGCCACTCGTTGCCAATACTGCAAATGGAATTTGGTCATTGGCCTGGGCTCGTTGAATCTCCTCATCGAGTGCTTCGGGTAACATTTGGCCGTCTTCATTGCATCGAACTTTGATTAAATTCGAGTGTCCTATGCCAATTACATTCGATGCTATGCGAAATGAATAATGGCATTCTTCTGATACAAAGGCGACCATCTTGGTCCCATCGAATCCAGAGTGCGATGAGAGGGGGATCTTTGCCTGCCTTGCGCACAGCATGCCGAGGAGATTTCCGTTTGAGCCACCGGTCGTTAGCGTTCCTTGACTGGTGCCAAAGTCAGCAAGATCCGCCATCCGCTTGAGAATGGTGGATTCAATCAAGGTCGCAATAGGTGCAATCTCGTAGGTATACATCGCCGTGTTCGTAGCAGCCGTCACCAATTCACCTGCAATTGAGGCAATCGAGAGTCCTCCCCAAAGCGGATTCATGAAACCTGGTGCTGTCGTGCGGACGGAGTGACGGAGTACCGTTTCGATATCATCCAAGGCAGCTTCGAGACCTCGCCCTTCAAGCGGCAATTTTAGATCCGTCGTCTTTCCGAGTGATTGCGAAGATTCTGCGAATCGGATGCTCGATTCGGTTTGACTAGCCGCCAGAAAGTCTTTGACGCGAGCGAGGACGTCGTCAAGAAACTGCTCCGCCTCCATGTGGTTTCCTAACCAAAGCGGTCTTTGAAGATGGTTATTCAATCTCCATGTTCAAAAATATGCAGTATGCATTTTTCCTTACATAGTTTGAATAACTCCCTTGGTTTAGCACCGTCATGCTGGGAGAAACCGGGAGCGCATGGCTCAATCGCCTACACATGCAACTTGCACGAGAACTACGCGGCCAAGGATGGTCACAGATGAACATCGCATCGATACTTGGAACAACTCAAAGTACCATATCACGACAATATCAGAAAGGGATTGCTGATTTGCCTGGTTCAGCAGATGAACTCACTGTTGACGGATGGGCAAAAGAAATCGCAGGCGGATTGCTGTCTGTTGGCCAATCCGAGGAATTGCTGAGGCAACGATTCATCGTTGAATTCCAATT
>DUJC01000115.1 GCA_013330015.1 Candidatus Poseidoniaceae archaeon
ATTGTCCTCACCAGCAACATCGAAAACCGATTCTTTGGACGCTGGGGTGTCGATAGAGACATGACCGACTCCGACGTGTCCGATCACTATCCCGTCTGGTTTGATCTCGATAGAACGGAGGATACGCTTGCATGAAACGCCGTGCATCCATTCCCGGTCGAATCAACATCATTGGCGAGCATACCGATTATGCAGGAGGGTGTTCGCTTGCATTCGCATCCCAACATCGGCTTGTGCTTGAAGCAGAATTTGTTGAGGACGGCTACCATGGCGAACCAACGGTCGTAGCACTGTGGAAAGAAGCAGGAGGGCCTCCTGCACATTTGGAGGTAACAAGTTCGATTCCGATCGGAAAAGGGATGTCATCATCGGCGGCACTCTGCTTGAGCATCGTTTTGTGCGTTCACGGGGCGGGCATCGATAAGCAAGCAGCCTGTGAAGAAGCGCAACGATTGGAGCATGTGGTCCTCGGAACACCTTGCGGCTTGCTTGATCAAATGACGATGATGCATTCTCTTGAAGATGAATGTGTTCTCATCGATTTTTCGACAAAGACGACAACAACGATGTCAATACCATTCGAATGGACCTTCAAGTTGGTTGATTCAGGAATTCATCGAACCTTGAATTCCAAAGATTATCGAACCACATCGACAGAAGAAACGAAGCGTTCTCATGTGGAATCTGAGAATCGACGTGTTGAAGAAGCGATGAATTCCAACAGTGAAGTGTTGGGAAAACTCCTCAATGAAACGCATGAATCGCTGAAAACGATTGGCGTGAGTACGCCCGAAGTTGATGCCCTTGTCACTTCCTTGCAATCAGAGGAAGGCGTCCTTGGGGCCAGAATGATGGGCGGAGGATTTGGTGGTATGATTCTCGTTCTCGTTGAGAGCAAATCAGTCCTATCTGAATACGAAACAATGGTCCCATCACGACCTGGATTCGTTGAAGAATTCTTCTAGACGTTCGAGACGCTCAGGCGTCCCCATATCCCAAAATTTGGTGTTGTCAATGTGGACTTGGATATCCTTCGACATCGCAGGGTAGACCGTCTTTTCCCACGACCATTTGCCTTCTTTACCGAACGTTTCAACCACAGATTTCCTGACGATGGAAGTACCTGCTTCGTATCCATTGAATTCCTTTGGAACAACAATATCTTTGGCATAATGAATCATTCGACCATTGGCATACTGGAGGTTTTTGTCGTGATGTTCGCTTGTAACGGTCATGGTCAGTTTCGAGGATGCTTCTCGATGGAGATTGACCAAGGGTGCATATTGGATCGGGTGATAATCGTCTCCCCACAATAGAATAAATTCGTCTTCCAAAGAATCTCGAGCATTCCACAGTGCACCTCCAGTTCCTAATTGCTTCTGTTCTTTGACGAAGGTCAGGTCAATACCCGGATGGAGGAATCCATCGAATTGTTCGCCATGATGCCCTGTCAACACGACAACACGGTTGCACCCTTGTTCTTTCACCCAGTCGAGGATGTGCGAGAGGATGGGTTTGCCAGCAACTTCAATCAAGGACTTTGGTTGATTTTTGGTCAAGTCACCAAGCCTTGTACCAAGGCCACCTGCAAGGATGACAACCTGTGGCATTCGATGTGATTCTGCTATGCTTGCATACAATCTTCCGCTTTCGCGAAGCGTTCGTTCTTGTGTCTCAAAATCAACATGATACAGTCCAAAGCACTGCTCGTATCCTTCTGCCCATTCGAAGTTGTCCATCAGGCTCCAATGGTAGAAACCTCGGATATCAAGACCGTTTTCAATGGCCTCTGCAGTGACTTGCAAGTGTCTTCGCACGTGTTCGGGACGCATGTCATCATCATCATCAGCGACTCCGTTTTCGGTAACGATGATGGGTATGTTCAACGGGGCAACCATCTCAAAGGCACGCTTCAAACCTTCAGCATACATGGGATAGCGGAAGTCAGTTCGCTCCTCCCAAGGCCGAATCAGAGGGTCGATCTCAACCTTGGTCGGCATGAATGGAGTCGCCAGCAAATGTGTGTAGTAATTGACTCCAATGAAATCACTGCTCCCTTTCAAGCCATCAATTGAAACGCTTTTCAAGGCAGAAGGTGGCTTGAAACGACCGGTTTTCAGCCCATCAATCCAACATCGATTGAACATTCCATCCAAGAGTCTTGCTTGAAAGCGGTGCAATGGGTTCCAACGTCGATATGGATCAAACAGATTGATGTTTTTGACAAGTCCAATCTTCCTTGTACCTCCATGCTCCATCGATTTAAGCGTCCGATAGCATCGAGCATGGGCTCGCATCAGGTTCAGCGAAACCTGTCGAGTTTTCTTGAACGAACGCTCACCCGGCGGAAATTCTCCGAGAACATAACCCATTGAAGCATAGACAGCTGGTTCGTTGATGGTGCACCACCATACAACTCGATTGCTCAACACTTCAAACATCTTGGAACAAAATCGAATCCAATAGAGAATATTTGCTTCATCTTCAAACGCCCCCATATCTTCCCACCAGAGTGGGTTGGTAAAGTGATGGAGCGTGACCATGGGCTGGATTCCATTCTCTAATAGTTGGTCGACAAGATCGCTGTACCAATCGATAGCATCTTGATTCCAAGTTCCCATTTCAGGTTCAATTCGACTCCATTCCAGCGAAAACCGGTAATGTGTGACATTCAAATCTTTGATGAGTTCAAGATCTTGTTCTTTGCGATTCCAGTGATCGCAGGCATCTCCGCTTTCTTGACCACTTTTTGAACGTGGTTCAAATCGAGTCCAATTGTTCGTGTTTCCACCCTCAATTTGGTGCGAAGCCGTAGCCACACCCCACATAAAGTTGGGTGGAAAGGCCCGTCCATTCATCAATTTGGAATAATCAACATTGTTCCAATTTCGATGCTCTTCAACACCCATACGACCACTGACCGTCATTGAACGCGAGTCCAAGATCCATCAGGACCAACATTCCAGTATTGCAATTCTGTGCTTGCATCAACGTACCACCCTGTTTCGCCCTGATGTGTGCCTGGAGCGGCTTGCATAACACCAACTTGGCCAGCCTTTGTCGCTAGTTCTTGGCGTAATGCATCGTCGAGCGTAGGCTCTGGATTGGATGATTCAACCGTAACTGTCGTATCTGGAGCATCCACATCCAACACATCAGATTCGCTTGCATCCACAACCAGACGTTCTTCATCTTCCTCAGAAACTTCGTAGAATTCTTCCTCATCCCACTCTTCGCCCCTTGTGTTACCTCTGCGAATAAGAACGACAAGAACAACGAAAATGAGCAACAACAAGGCGATGATGATTGAAACGGCCATGTTGGTTGAACCGAGTGTACCACCAAGGAGAACGGATTCAACATCGTAGAACTGTTGTGAAATCAGGCCATTCCAAGTGACTGTGCACGAACGATCAGAGCCTGCTTCTTCGAGTTCAATTTCCCACGTATCCGATTTGATGTGTGTTGCTTTTCCAGACGTGCAGGATAACGAGGTCTGATCTGGGTTGACTTCAACACGATTTCCTTGGGAATCTTCAGCCCATACGGTAATCAGTGTGACTTCACCTTGGCTTCTCGTTTCGTTGCTCATACCTGTGATGACTCGAACTGCTTGTCCCGGAACGATGGTGAGTGGAATGGAATGCTCTGCCTCTCCTTCTGAAAGTTCAAGTTGGTAGGTTCCACTCGTCAGTCCCGTAAGCTGCCAGAAACCACGTCCACTGGAAGAAGCCTCCAAAGAAACAAACTCACCGCCCATTAGTGCCACGTTTTCAGCAGGAGCTGTGTTCCCATGAACATCAACGAGTTCGACAAACAAATCGAATGGAACGCCCGCTTGGATGCTCAATCCATCATCATTGTCTGTCAGCAAGGAGGTACCAGTTCCCGGAATCACATTGATTCGAACCGATGCAAAAACGCCATCAGCATTCGCACGTACTTCGTGTTCGCCTACTTGGTTTGGATACCACTTTCCATCAGCCATCCGAATTTCAAGAGTCCGATCCGCACCGGAAATCGTCCAATTGACAGCAACATAAGCGATGCTGTTTCCATAAGCATCGGTGAATTGTGGATTAAAATCGAGGAAGGTATCTGCTGCAACTTCTGTACCAGACTCTGGCAATTCAATGAAAGCGAGACGACCTGGTTCAACGTCGTTCGACCAAACGGATTGGAAGGTTACACCTGATTTTGGGTCGACGTAATCAGCTTTGAAGCCAATGGTTTCCATTTCCTTTGGCATGAGTGAAACATACGACGAGAAGATATCGACACTTGCAAATGACCCCTCTGTTTGTGAGATGTTGGCGTCGACTTGCCAAACATTTCCGAAGGAATCGATGGCCTCGTGCACCAAGGCGAGTTGCGTTCCGGCTGAAACACTGGATTGGCTGGGAACGAGGCGAGTCGCATCTGCTGAGCCATGCATGACGCCGACGTTTATGCTCGCTGGAACATCCGAGTCAACGACATGCAAGGTGAATTGACCCGCTTGACCGGGCGTCCAGTGCACTTCATCACCAACTTGAGAGAGTATACCATTGCCTACTGTCCAGTTTCCAATGGGAATGGGAACTGGAGAAGAGTAGCCTTGTGAGTCTGTACGAACAGCATCGAGGCGATAGACTTCTCCAGAAACGTAGGTTTCTGCTTCAGGTGTAATCTGTATCTCAACGATTGAGGCATCAGCAGGAACCACTCGAATGGTGCTGTTGCCCCAAACTGAGCCAGCACGTACGGAGAGATTCCAGATACCAGGAGCTGAAGCATAGTAATAGCCAACCGGTGTAATTGTTCCATTCTCGACCGTCCAAACCTTGTTTCCAGCGAGCGTGTTGTTCATTTTTTGACCAAAAGAATCGAGCAAATCAGGATAGATTTGCATTCCTTCGCCACTTCGTAACACCAACTCAGATGGGAACGAGAACTCATACGGATCACCAGCAATCGCCTCCATCGTTAAGCTCTGCTCCAACTGATCGTATCGAGCAACCACCTCGTACAAGCCAAGCGCTGGAGGCGTCCAAGACGGTTCTCCTTGGCCAACATAGAGCCCGTCAACGGTCCAAACAACATCGCGTCCCGGACGGGGGTTGTCATGCGAATCGATGAGATTCGCTTGCAGTGTGAACGGGAATTTCGCTCGTGGCTGAGCAGACGTATTGATCTCAATGGATTGACCAAAGCCTGCTTGAACAGTAACGACAACGGTATCATTGAACCCTGCATGCTCAGCCCGGATGGTCACTTGACCTGCTGACCATGGGAAAAACAAACCGCTATCCTCGATGGTTCCGTTCGTTGCAAACCATGTAATTTCACCATCAACAACGTTGTTGAGAGCGTCATAGAGCGTCGCTTCCATTTGCAGGACACCATCGGATGAAATCACAGTTGATGGTGTTGAAATCACAACCTGCGCAGGTGGCCCTGCCGCTACAGCGGGAATGGTAGCGACAACAGAAACAAGCATGAGGCTACACAAAAACAGTGCAGTCCTTTGCTGATTCATGTCATCACCTAATCCTGCCACTGGACCCAATCACTCTGTCCAGGTTCTCGATAGTACCATGTTTCATCCTCGCTTTGAGCCCACTCAGTACCATCATCATCGGTTCGATAGTCAACCATCCAACTGGTATCTTCCATTTCTTCCTCTTCCTCTTCCTTTTCCTCTTCCTGAGGAGGGGGTCCTGATGGGCCTTTATCCGGAGCTGGCCCGCTTGGACCAGGAGCCGGCCCTGATGGACCACGAGCCGAACGTGGCTCATCCTCTTCTTCATCCTCGTCGTAATCATCGTCCCAATCATCATCGCGACCTGAGCGTAATGCCATGACGAGTAAGACAAGAACGACGACAACAATGAGTCCAACCAGGACTGCTCCAATGTAGTACAATGTTCCTCCTGCTGCAAAGAAACCACCAAGTGTACCTGTAACTTCAATCTCGTAGTCCTCACTAACTTGACCAGCTGACACCGTAATAGTTTGAGGACCACTGTCCAAGGTTGTCACTCTCCATGTACCTTGGCCAGTACTCTCGACGGTTCCACGTCCAGTCGAATCGACACGAGTACTGCTCGGAACAGGAATTTGGTTTCCATATTTATCAAATGCTTGTACATTTACCTCAATAGAGGCCTCTTGCTCAACCGTAAGAGCGGACAATTCAACTTCGATGTTATCAACAATCATCTGAGGTGAAATCGTCAAGTTGAATGTGTTAGAAGTAGTTGATGTGGAATAGACCATAACGTGGTTACCTGCAGCAGACGCTTCGTAGGTGTAGGAACCTGGGCCAACCCTTGGAACCACACGATCCGACAAGGAACCATCCTCAACCCATTCAACATCCTGCGGGAAGGTGTTTCCATCGCTGTCCATACCGGTAATGGTGATATCGATCTTTTCTCCTGCGTCTTCATCGAACGTATTGAGTTCATGTTCGAGTGATACAGCAATACCGTGGTACACAGAAATATCAACAGAACGAGTGTAGTTGAATCCATCTGCATTCTCAACGTAAGCAAGCAGTCGGTAGTTGCCGACCGTTGTCGCTTCCCACTGATAGCCATCAGCGACAAAGTCCGATGTGATGTCGGTGACTGTTCCGGAATCTGTATCCTCGAATAGCCACGTTAGAACATCAACACTGAGTGGGTTCAAATCACCATCACTGAGAGCGACAGAGAAGTCAATTGAGTGATCAGCACTGATGTTGTAGACTGTTCCTGTATCCCCGTTTGAAGCTGTTGTGGTCATTGTGAAGACTTGGATGATACCTTCTGAAACCTCCACATTCACAATCTCGCTGAACAGTTGACCGTTGTACGTGTATTCTGCTCGAACGACATAGGCGGTAGACGAGGCTAGGACCGGCATAAATTCAGTCTCATCCGATGGTGTACCCGTATCCGGCCAAAGTACGGATTGCTCGCTCCACTCTGGATGAGCAACGGTCCAGTTAACGTCAATGGTCCAGCGGTTGCCTTTCGCATCGCTTGCCTTGGCCTTAACAAGAAGAGTTTCATCGGCTGTTATGCCGAACGTCTGGTCGTTTGCATCGTTTGAATCAACGATGAGGACCATATTGTCCATGACACCCTTTGAAACGTTGATGGTTATCGATGCGAGGGTTGTCTCATATTGTGCAGAGATAATTCGAGCACCGAGGCCGTTCGGAATCCACTGGACTGGATGGTCGAGCGTGATGTTCAACGCGCCATCATCGATTGAAGTCCAATTTGCTAGCGGTAGGGCGACAGGTAATCGGTTGCCCTGAATATCGATTCTCGTGGTATTGAGGAAGACGAACTCATCAGCAGTGATGTCCCATGCGGATGGAACGATTTCCAAAGATGCCATCTGACCGTGTCCAGTCTGGATGGTAATTGAGTCCGTCAGGCCGATTGCAGATGTAACAGAAAGTTGCCAGGTACCAACGGTGTCAGCGAAATACATGCTCGTTGCTTCACTGTAGAATCCATCGTTGACGGAATAGGAAAGTGCACCTGCCTCTGTGAGCGGAATGACATTCCCGAATTGGTCGTAAAGCGTTGTTGTGATTTCACATTCAGTACCAGCAGGTACAACTCCTGCACATCCTGTGAGTTCGAGGGTTGTTGGTGCGCCCAGCTCTACAAGGATGTTAACCACAACAGAGGTTGTTTGCCATGTGACGGTAACGGTTTGTCCACCAACAGCGTATGGCTGGAAGATATCGCCGAATGTACCGCCCATGCTACCGTTGCTTGGCGTGAACGTAATGCTCTGACCTGGTACAGCATTGCCGTGTTGATCCACAACGTCTGCTGTCAATTCAAGCGTTTCATCCGCAGTGATTGTGGCAGTCAGCGGTGTAACAATCAATTCGATTGGAGCACCGGGTGTGACGGTCACTGTCTCGTCCTCACAGACGACACCGAAACAAGCGGTGACCGTGTGGGTGCCAACCGATGATGGCGTAAACAATCCGGTCGAGTCGATGCTACCGCTGCTTGTCGACCAAACAACAGGCACACTCGCTGCCAAGGAATTGTAGTCAAATGCCGAAGCACTAAACTGAACGGTTGAATCAGCATCCGTTGATGTCGCCGTCGGTGAAATAATGATGGAATCAATATCGGTGTAATTCATTACCAACGATGGACGATTGGAAAGTGTTTCATCGCTGTTATCGCTAAAGTCCAGCTCCATCCAACCCTGTGTCGGTGTACCAACAATGACCCAACTGTGAGTGCCATCGATGTAGAGCATTCTGTGCCCGAGGTTGAAGAGTATCCATGTATCCGTCGTTTGAGAATTGCTGATGAAAACCGAATCGAGTGGTGTTGCATCATAATCAACTCCTGCTAGCATTCCTTGAGCACCCCAACTAGCGCTACCTGTTCCGTTCCATGTTGCAGTCGTCTCGGACCAACCAGTGGTGAGAACTCGATGAACACTAAGAGTCATTCCTGTAGCACCACCACCAAAGTTCAAGTCCTCGAGATACATGCTGTATGTCACGTCATGAACGTTCATGCTTGGGTTGAATGGGATTTGCCCGAAATCAACATCGACAAGCAAGCGGTACTCGTCTTGTGCAGCATTGACACCGATTACATTGCCATTTCCATCGAGATTGGTATCGCTCAAGCCACTGAAGATGGACACGTCTTGGACATTGGTATGCGCAAGTTCTTCAATTTCATTACCAGTTTGGAATTGATATAACCAGATGTGGCCGTTGTCGTACGTCGTTTGAGGATCACCCATTCCGACAACCCAACGAGGTGAAGATGGACCTGGAATCGAACCATTTACCGCTTGAACCCACCACTCGAAAGTAGAACCTGAATCGACATCGTTCGCAAATGTGAAACTTGTACCGGTGATTTGGCTGGATGTTGCTGACTTGAACGTGAATTGTCCCGTTTCGTTTCGTATTGTAACGATATAGCCTGTCGCTCCCGGAACGGTGTTCCACGTTAGAACTGGCTTGTCCAAAGTATCGAGGAGATCGTTCGTGGTATCGTAGAGCACAGCACCATCAAGAGGCGAGAGAAGTACAGGCTGTGCAGGAGGTACAACACCAGCAACATTGTCGACATAGTCGATCCGTAGTGTTGGGCGCAAGGACTCCGTTGCGTATTCACCAGAGGCAAACGTGTGGAGGCTGCTTCCCGAACCTACGGCCTTGAGTTGGATGGTCATTGTGAGATTACCATTTGCAATGTTCGATTGTGCAAGCGAGGTGATGTCCCATTCAAGCCATCCAGATGGAGGCGTAACAGAAAGTGTCGAACGTGTGATTTCAGTAGCACTGCATGCAGGTGGTTGGAGTGCCGTGACACTCGATTCTGTAAAGGTCGAACAAGCGTGAGCACTCACGGTCAGCGGAGAGACACCAGCGACTTGGGTTCGATGCAATCGGAGCATGGTCGAAGTCGGTGTCATTGCACTTGGCCATGGCATCTGCGAGAGATCGAATTCGATGAAAATCTCATGGTCGCCGGATGAACTCGCACCTAGGTTGAGCGTTGTACTACCGCCGTAGTTTGTGTTCAATGCAGAAGAAACGGTGTGCGTATCTGGAGCAGCCGGGAGCAATCCCGTATCGGTGAAGATTGAACCACTCGAGAGATTCACCGTGTGATTACCCGCACCATCGTCATAGCCTTGGTCGTCTGGAACTCGGTATGTGTTGACTTGCGACCACTCGCCGTGTCGGTAAAATTCCTCTTGGACGATTTCTTGGAAGGAAAATACACGCCAGTAAATCCAGTTATCTATTGATGTAAGATTCGCAATGGTGAATGTAGAATTCGTTGGATCCCAGGTAATATTTCCATCGGTGAATCCATCAGATGTGGTTACAGTTCCGCAGTTGAGGTCGTAAATCATCCGGGCATCTGAAGCGGAGCAGATGTAGAACCCAGTTTCATTGTTTGATGGTGGGGTCCATGACAGGTTTACGTGGTCGGCGCCAGATGGTCTTGGGGAAGAGTAGTTCCAAACAGTTGTTGCATCAACTGGCAACAGTCCCGTTGGGCTTGAGTCGACGTATGCATTGGTCATCCGGTACGTGATGTTCAGAGAAGGACGTAGCGCTGCACTCGCTTCATTGCTTGAATAGAAGTCCATTCGGCCGTCAACATTGCTGTAATTTTCCTCGGCTTGGATAAGGAAATCGAGCGTTGTCATACCGTTCGCAACTGCGCGTTGAAGCATCATTGTGATATCTCCGCGATGCGTTGCGTTCGATGAGTCAACCAAGCTGGCTCCGCCCTGTGGGATATTCGTATCGGATGAATGGTATGCTCCAGGAGAATTCCACTGCGTTGAATTGGTGGCATTGTTCCAGTTCGCATCACCATCAAAGGCGGTGTTGAGTACAGATCCACTCCACCACACTTCGCCATAACTGGTCGACTTCGTATTCAACGTGAAGAAGGCACTCATGATTTCGTAGGTTCCATTGATTGGTAACTTTGTCAAATCAACCGACACAATGGTGGATGAGCGTTGCGATGATCCAGAACTGTATGAGGAACGACCAACGCTAATGGTTCCTGAGTTGTAGAGGTTGGCATTTGGTGCTGCTGAATCCAGTGTTGTATCTGTTACGAATCCTGACGGTTCGTTCATCTCTGGCAAGAATCCACCTTCGGAGACGTTGATGTAACCCCATGTACTGTTGATTTCGTTTCCAATGTCGTGTGGAATATGGAAGACAGAACTGGTCGAACGCGGCCCAAGCATCTCATCGTTGACGGGTTGAACGAACCATCGAATGCTTTGGTTTGTTGCCAGATTACTCGATGGTTGGAATGAGAGGTTCTGCACGTCAAACATGGTCGTGTCAATTCGTGAATCGTAGATTGAGAAACCTTCCATAATATCTGTTGGATCGTTCTGAATGAACACCTTCCAATCGTCGATGTTGGCGGCATTGGAGTGTGTCCATGTCATCACAGGACGGGTTGAAGGTTCAGGAACGTGGCTGCTCAAATTCCAAGCAATATCGCCATCCATTGGAACTGCATTACTTGCGGCAACCGTTGGAATCGATGCAGTCCCATCGGTCCAAGTGAGATTAAGCCAGGGTCGCTGATTGGTTGCTCCTTCCGTACTCGTGAAAGTAATCAAACCATTAGATGCATCACTGGTCATCAGGGCGATGGAGAGATAGGAGTCACCGTTGGCAAGCGCTGCTTGCACAAGTTCGGTTACGTCCCAATCCATCCAGTTCGCTGGTACAGATGCACTGAGGTCACTCAATGAACCGACGTCGGATCCAATACCTCGAGCACCATCGACAGACCAATTGTTGGTGCCGTCATAGGTCGAATTGTTGAGTGCAGTGGTCCATGTTTGTAGGACAGGACGAACGGCTACCTGAACGTTGGTATCTGAACCCAATTGGGCCCACATGGTCAATTCAGCGTTGGTCACACGAGCATTGCTTGGTGATGGCAGCTGATTCAAAGGAATCTTGAGAAGAGCAGAAGCATGGTGTCCGCTACTCAACTCACCGACCTTCAATGATGTTGACGCCGAGTGGTTTTGTTGGCCTTCGATACCATCTTCTGCAAGCCACGTATCGATGAAGTGTGGAAGTTGCAGTTCAGGCATGGCTTCATGGTGGCGAATTTCAACAGCAGCACTTGTCGCGGAGAGGTTCCAAGTGACCAATGAAGGGAGATTGAAGTGGAAGGTTTCCGACCAATTTCCAAGTTGGTTGGTCGAAGAAACGGCACGAACGCGCCAGTACCACGTCTTCCCATCATCGAGATCGGACGTTGGTGTGAACGAATTGTTGGTCAAATCAAAGCCTGAATTTGACCATGACGTTTCAATGCTCATGTCATTGCTATCAAAGGTGTTGACAGTATCCATTTGAACAGCATAACCACTGACTCCCACGCCGGAAGAGTGTGTCCAATTCATGAGAGGTCGGTACACTGGTTCTGGATTGATTCCATCGGCAACGCTCCAACTTCCATTCAATGGAAGAACTGGAACAGGCTCACTTGGAACGGCATCTGAGCCAGGCACGTAAACAAACGAAAGCTCTGGGCGCTTGGCATCAACAGCGGCTCCAGTATGGAACAGAACGTCACGAATTTGACCGCTGCCTGCTCCAATGATTCCGAGGATAAAATCCGCAGAGTGGTTGTTTCGCATTGCATTTTGAACGGCTAACGTGACGTTCCAATTTGCAGAAGAACTCGATGTGTAACCAGCACCTATGCTGACCGAATCGAGAAGCGAAGAACGTTCGCTTCCCTTTGCACCGACCGAATTCCATGTGTTCGTTCCGTCGTAGGTTGCCCACGTAGCACCGTTTTCAGTCCATCCATGTTGTGTGTTTTCCCATGCTCCGACAACAGGTGTTCCGAATGGGAAATCACTCAGGTACAATTCAAGGTTTGCAGATTCAACTGCGTAACCAGATGGTAAGAAGGTTGAGGAAAGATCGCACCCAAACAGAACCGTTGTTTCCGAAGGAATCGTGTTGTACGAAACTTGCAATTCAGACTCAGAACCGTAGTTTGAACTCGGCATACCTGAATCGATGTAGGCGTCAGCACACGCTGGGTGAAGACCGTCGGAACTTGCGTTGCCTTGCTTCAACCTGAATTCGTACCGATCACCCCCAAGCCATGTTGAGTTCATGGCACTGATGAGGAATGAAGAGTACGACCACTCTCCGTGACGGTTGTCAGAATCAACGTGCAGCATACGCCAGTTGTACATATGCCCTGCTTCGAGACTGTCAAGACCGGTGAAACTTATCTCGCCATCGCTTGGTGCAAAGTCTGTATCGGTTCGAGTATCAATTCGTGCGACACGATCGTGGAACAATGAGTCGGTCGATAATTCGAGAATCATATCGTAGGAAGAGGAGATTGAAGATGCCCAAGTTAGTGTAGGTGTTCTGTTGCCGGTAAAGTTGTGACCCGTTTGGTTCCACAAGGTTTCCCCGTCCCATGGCGATGTTAGAGAGGGAGCGACAGTAACAGGAGATGACCAATCGTACTTGATGTACAAATGTGGCTTATCATCTTCGTTGACTGCGTCAGAGGAATGGAAGGTGACGGAATCAACGCCACTGTTAGCATACGCACCGTTTTGTGAGCGGGCAGTCATGGCAAAATCAAGACTTGAGGTTGGCATTCCGTCGTCAAGGTATTGTTGAAGCATGCTTGTCATATCAAAGACGAAGTCGTCGCTTGTTTGTGACCCAATCACGCCTGAGTCGGTGACATAGTCGAGGTACTCCCGACCTCCTTCATCCCAAAGTTGACCATTGGTAGGTCGACGCCATGTGACTTCATTCTCAGACCAAATGTCAACCGAATCCACTTCATGTAGTGCTAGACTTGCAGAACCACTCGAAGTCGATCGTGTCACATTCAGCGAGGCTTCAACAATCGTCGCATTAGGGTGTAAACCTAAATGATCGAAGTTAATCCTGAAGTGAGATATCGTCTCACGTGTTGTCGTAACTTGCGTTACGAACGTCGAATCTGAACCAAAGTTGACATTCTTATTATTCTCGTCAACGTAGGTATCCTCGATGAATATGAAGTCATCTGAAAGATCGTTGACATCGACCGCGATGGACGCAGTACCGTCATTGTTTGCCGTTATGTCGTGCGCAGGCAAGAAGAAGTATCCACTCGTCCACGAGCCAAGGGTACCTGTTTGATCCATCGCTCGCATTCTGTAGTGCATCTCAGTGCCGTTTTCGAATGCATCCGTGGAGGGAATATTGAGAGCACCAGTGGCTCCGGATATCGTGAAGATCGGCGCATGAATATCGGTATTATACAACCAATTGTAATTGTCCTGATCGCTCTTGAAGCCATCATCCATCGAGATTTGGACCTCTGCGAGTATTCCAGAATAGGAATCCCAGGTCATACTCGGATTCAAATCAGCAGCGAGGTAGAAATCGTTGGACATGAGAGGAGCGCCATCGTCGACAAAGTTTGGTGTGATGGTTCCACCGGACCCTGCTGTCGACGTCGATGAATCCACTCGGAGGCTCGGCCGATTACCGACGCTGAGCGTTTCGTTCAGAGCACAGTCGTATTGTGAACCAAGAGCAGAAACGATGATCTCGAGCGCCGAGGCACCCGAAGCTACAGCACTTTGAGCAAGCGCTGTAACATTGAGTTGTACGTTGGATGATCCCCCTGTCGGCCCGAGAGGAGAGGTAACAATTGGTGGCTCCCAATCGGAGCGGTCCGTACCATCCTCAACACCTGGCTCACCCCACGCTAGGATTCCATCTCTTGAGTTCCAAGTTGCATTTTCATCCCAGGTCAGGCTGGTTGAAGCGGGGTAAACCGCTAAGCCTATGGATGCCGCATTGTTCGAACAAACGAGATCTAATCGAGCAGAATGGATGGTATCAGTCGAAGCAAAGTTGAGAGGGAATGAGAGGAGAAGCCGGGCGTCGCTCGTTCCAGATACACCGAGCAGACCCGTATCAGCGCCAGCATAATCGCTGTTTGGATTATCGGAATCGATGTAGGTATCCAGTGTTGGACTTATGGTTGAAATGACATGTTGAACGGCTGGTTCCTCTTTCAAAACTTCTGGCGCAGGAAAGGCGGTTGGAACAAAGACGTCGGCAAGAAGGAACATCAAGATAAGAGTCACTGCTGTGGAGACATTTCGATTTGCGGTACGGTTTCTCATGGCGCTCGTTCGACCTAAGATGTGGAAGGTTATGACTGATTCGGCGGCCGCCCCCCTTTAGGGGGGCGAGATTTAGGCTTGAGAAAATTCAATCCGAATGTTGAAAGATGCTCGCCATTCTCTTGGGTTTATGAGCGAACTTTGGGTCGAGCGACATCGCCCACAGAGTGTTGATGAAATCCGAGGACAAGCCTCTGTCGTCAGTCGCCTATCTGTTTATGCAGAGCACAAGGAATTTCCACACTTGCTGTTTGCAGGGCCGCCTGGAACCGGAAAAACGACGGCTGCGATGGCTCTGACCAAGGACGTGTTTGGCGAGCATTATCGTGACAATTTGCTCGAGATGAACGCATCGGATGAACGAGGGCTGGACAAGATTCGTTCCAAAGTCAAGCAATTTGCTCGAACACAGCCGTATGGCGATGCCAAATTCAAGATTATTTTCCTCGATGAGTCCGATGCCTTGACAAATGATGCCCAAGGCGCTCTGCGTCGAATCATGGAACAATACGCTGAGACGTGTCGGTTCATCCTCTCGTGTAATTATTCATCAAAAGTCATCGAGCCGATTCAGTCTCGTTGTGCAGTGTTTCGATTTCGGCCACTAGCCGATTCTGAGGTTCTCGACCAAGTCAAACACGTCGCAAGCGAGGAGAACGTGGCACTGGAAGACGATGCAGCAGAAGCCCTAGCGAAAATTGCACAAGGCGATTTGCGAAGAGCCATCACTGCTTTGCAAGTGTCTGCTGCGATTAGCGAGACCATCACTCGTTCCATCGTATACGAAACATCAGCTACTGCGCCGCCAGAGGCGCTTCATCAATACATCATGGCGTGCAAAGACGATGGATTCCACGTTGCTCGCCGACGTCTTCAGGAACTCTTGAATAAATACGGGCTAGCAGGAACAGATTTTGTCGGCCAACTTCACAGAGAGTTGTACAATGTCGATTTCATTTCAGAAATGGACAAACTAGATCTCACTGAAATTATGGCCGAGGTTGATTA
>DUJC01000159.1 GCA_013330015.1 Candidatus Poseidoniaceae archaeon
ACCTCGAGTGCCCTTCGTCTAATAAGCATGCCAATTCACGATGCGACGCCATGTCGTGTCATTCCAATTCGAAAGAAGATGGGTGCACGGTCACAGCGAAGGTGTTTACCCGGTCCCATCCCGAACCCGGAAGTCAAGCCCTTCTGCGTCTGTCCCAATACTGTGGTACGAGAGTCCACGGGAACGGCAGTCACTGTGCCCCTCTTCTTTCCTCTTGGATTCCCCGATTCTTTTCTTCCTTACACCTAAGATTTCTAAACTACGTACGGATACATCGTAACAAGGGTGAAGGTCATGCCGATTGATACATTGGATATTCTTGGTTCGGACCAGATTGGAATCCATCTTTCATCCGTAGGCAAGGTCCTCTTTCATCCCCGAGAACTTCCTGACCTTGTTCTCGAACAATTGGAAACAACGCTGCAACTTGAGATGGCCCCAATTTCAATTGGTGGATCCAACCTCATCGGAGCATTGCTTGCAGGTAACTCAAATGGCATTGCAGTTGCAGATATTGCTACAGAGAAAGACATTGATCAACTGACTGCCTATGGAGACGTTGTCGTGATGGAAGGAGGTGTCAATACTGCTGGAAATCTCCTCCTTGCAAACGAACAAGGTTGTGTCGCATCCCCAAGCATTCCACATGATGGATTGGAGATTCTCGCAGACGTTCTCAGTGTCGACATCATTGCCACAACCATCGGTGGTCAGGATGTTGTAGGAAGTCTCGGTGTCGTCAACGACCAAGGTGTGTTGCTTCATCCTGATGTTGCTGGAGACGAAGTTCTTCTTATTGAAGAAGTCCTTGGAGTACCGCCAATGGTTGGTACAGTTTCGTTTGGCTCTCCGTATGTTGGTGCAGGCATTTGTGCTTCAAACGATGGAGCTGTTGCAGGTAGCGAAACAACTGGACCAGAATTGAATCGAATTGAAGATGCGTTGGGTATCATCTGATAGCCGAACACCAATGTTCAAGAGCCTCTCTTTGTGATTTGAGAACATGGGAGAAATGCTCTATCAAGGTAAGGTTAAGCAAGTTTGGTCAACAGATGACCCGGATGTACTGGAATTCCGATTTACAAATCAAATTTCAGTTTTCGATCAGATTATTCCTTCATTGATTCCTCGCAAGGGTGAATCATTGAATCGAACCACGGCTCACTGGTTTAAGTTGGTCGAAGAGGAAGGTGTTTGTGGAACACATCTTGTCGAAGTTAATGCTGCAGACCGATGTCTTGTTCGCAAAGTTGAGGTCATCAAGGAGCCAGGTGCAATTCCCCGTGATATGGAATGGGTTTTCGTTCCGCTTGAATTCATTTGTCGACACTACCTTTCAGGTTCTGCGTGGCGCCGTTTCCAACGTGGTGAATTGACTCCTGAGCAACTTGGAGTTCCTGCAGATTGCGAATATGGTTCGAAGCTTGAGAAGCCGTTTGTTGAGGTTACGACAAAATTCGAGGCTTACGACCGGAACATCGACCGTGCTGAAGCACTTGAGATCTCAAACATTACGGATGAGGAGTACGATTCAATCGTTAATGCTGTTCTGAAAATCGATGAAATCATCGAACGAGAAGCAGCCAAGAACGGCCTTATTCACGTCGATGGAAAGAAAGAATTCGCCCTTGGCCCGGGAAGAAAAGTCGTTCTTGTCGATACTTTCGGTACCCTCGATGAAGATCGATGGTGGGATGCAGATGCCTATGCGAATGGAGAGTGCATTGAACTGTCGAAGGAATTCGTACGAACCCACTACATCAACACTGGTCACCAAGCAGAATTGAAGGCTGCTCGAGATGCTGGAACCGACGATCCGCCAATTCCTGCTCTACCGCAATCTGTCATTGACGAAACTGCCGCTTTGTATGCATCAATGTATGAGCGATTGACTTCAGAAACATTCTGATTCTAGGCGTGCATGCGATGAATGAGCCCGGCTCCATGTCGCTCAGCTGCTAAGAGAAGAGCGTTCAAGTGACGCATTGCATCACGAATGCCTCCGTCAATTGGTTCATCTTTAGCGACAGTCCATCCTCCACCGAGTAGGCTTGAACGTAATGTTTTGACCTCTTCTGAGGTGAGAAAGCCCATGATGTTCAATCCGGCTTTTCCATCCATATAGCGCTCATCACCGACTTTTTCTGAATTGCAACGAGTTAGAAGATAATCGAGGTGGGTAACAAGATCTTCATACAATTCATTGGATTTTGAAGCTACATTTCTCACATTTTCCCGAACGTACTGAATTGTCGATCCTGTTGGATGTGGGAATCGACCAAATCGTTCCCTGTTTTTGTCCTCTCCAAGCATGATTGGAAGGTTGTCTTGGTCCAGCATTCTTGTCAAGGTAAACAGAATTGTTGGATCATCCCATTGAATCATTGACCTTGAATCGTATTCATCAATACCTTGCGTCCGAAATCGCTCTTGAATCCGTGGATGCTCACACAATCTTTGCCATTCATCAGACGAACCATGCTCTGCTGAAACCAACGCATCGAATACTTCCGGGAGAAGTCCTGAATAGCACCCGTCCAGCGTGTAGAACGCTGTCGTACTCTGTTGATGGGGCTTCATTGGCGGACCCACACCATCCCCTCTAATGAGGTATGTGTTCGTCACTGGAAGAACTTCGACATACGCTCTTCAATGCTTGACTGTTGCTCAACATCATCATCCGGGTTCATTTCTTTACGTAAGGAATCCAATCGGCCTGAGGGTGTTTCGTCTT
>DUJC01000178.1 GCA_013330015.1 Candidatus Poseidoniaceae archaeon
GGGTTTGGGCAAGCATGCTAAACACGTTGTTTCCTCAACTTTGCGAACTCGACGGCGTACGCCATGTTCGTTTCATGGATCAATTTGGAAGCATGCTCCAAACCACGAAAAAGTGGCCAGAATCCGTTGAAGAACAACGCAGTGAATGGGCAACATGTTGTTCAATCGCTGAACAACTCAGCCTCGGCCCACTGTTTGAGGTATGGATGGAAGGTCGAAGGTTGACACTCTTGGACCACTTCGATAACGACTTGTTCGTTTATCTCTCAGGAAAAGACGGCAAGAAAGGCGTTTGGAAGTACGAACTTGAACGTCTGCGACGAGAATGGAATGCACAGCAAACCAAGGTGATATGATGTTTGATTTACCACATATTGAACGATTTGACGACGAAGTGGATGTAGCCGTAGGAGCCATCCAACCCTTCGAACATGGCTTCATCACGACCTGGGTGGGCCGCAGAAAAACACCGTTCGGCCATCGTTTGGTGCGGGCCGGACGTATTGTTGGGTGGATCTGCGAGGGCTCGAGTGCCACCAAACTCCTCGGCGGTGCTGATGCTCGAAATGCGATGGAAGAGGCTGAAAAGAATCAACATCGACTTGTTGCATCGACGTGTTCGCTGCATGGACTAGCAGAACTTGCTGCTCTTCTTCCAGAGGCCTTTGAATTCCAAGCCGATACGCAAGGCCTTGGTGCGAGCAGTTCTTTGACGGACCGATTGTTCGCTCGAAACATTTCTGCTGTTCTTCAAGCACTTTCCGATTACGAACACGTTCGAGGTGCTCTTGCAGCGGATCAAGGGATTCTCATCGATAGTATGGGCGACTTGCCAGGAACTGCTGAGGAACTTTCTGCAACCGTTGCCGCTCTCTCCGATTCCATGAATGCTCAACAAGCAAAGCTTGGTGGAGATGTCAATGGCTATGCCTCGCTCTCCATGGGTGATGCCTCATTGCTCATTGCATCCAGTTCCACCATCGTCTTGGCCATCTGGACCGAACTCGATGCCAACCATGCACGATTACTGACGGATGTTGCAGCCAAACTCGATGGTGAGATTGGAACTTATGCAGAAGGCTCTGCTACGCTCCCTGATGGATTTGTGTTACGTGAAGGAAAGGGTGGTGCAGATGCGGTCATGTCCATGCTTTCTGCTGCCCTTGAAGAGCGGGTAACAGGGCATCTCAAGGCAGGAGCAAGCGACAAAGCCGTATCGCTTGCCCTCAACAATGGGCTTCCAGTTGCTATGGCTGCAAACGGTCAGTCGTTTGAAGAGGCTATGCAGGGACTTACAGAAAGCAAACGTATCCTCAAGTTGCATCGACTTGCCTCAGGTACGATGGTTTCATCGTCTACAGGCGATGTTTCTGAATTCACGCTCAAGCAATTTGTTGATTCGCTATCAACGGTTCGAACCCGTTCAGAAAAGCGTCGTGAGTCCATGATGCATCGGTTGATGAGCATGTATGGCTTTGAAATTGGTCTTGACGATGTCCGAGTCATTCGATCGAAATTAAGCATCCATGTTGGTGGACAAGAGGTTGCACAAGCGCTACCAACTGCGGCACCACTTGCTGGTGTCGATGCTGGGTTGCGCCGACGACTCGAAGAATCAGAGCGACGAGCCGATACGCTCATGCGAACCAATGCAAGTCTTACGAGTCAACTCCAAGATGCTGAAAAGGAGCGTACTGAAGCATTGGTTCGTCTTGATGCCAGCAAGCAATCATCGGACGAACAAAGCGATGCTATTCAATCCAAGAACGATGAATTGAATCGCGTTCAGGTCACTGTGTCTGAATCGAGAACTCGCATGGAACAAGCCGAAGAGCGAGCAGATCGTCTTCTTCGTAGAGTTGGTGAACTTGAGCATCAACTCAGTGAACGAGCCGCCGAGTTGGCAAAAGCACTCGGTGATACGGAAAGCAGCGCAGCATTGCGTGATGAACTCGAAACGCTCTCCAACAAGGAGGCGACCACTCGAGCAGATTTGGAATCCAATGCGCAACAACTTTCCTCAATACGCGAGCAAATCGATCTTGAAGAGCGTCGATTGCGTTCTCTTGAGGAACAAATCATCACTCTCAGAGATCGACAAGCAAGTGCTCAATCAAAGAGCAACGCTTCTGAAGAAAAGATTCGAGCCGCCCAAGCACGCTTGGATCAAATCGAAGCCGAAACACTCGCCAGTCGCCGCAGAGCAGAGGAAGAGCGACAACGACTTGCTGAAGATGAAGCACGTCGAATGCAACTCCATTCGGAAATGCGGGAATTGATGGGAGAACGAAAAGAACTCCTTACTGAACTTGGTAATCTAGGAGCTCGCCGTGGAAATGCTGAGACTGAGCTCTCTGGTTTGATTGCACGTGCTGAAGCATTAACAGATGCTCACGAAGAAGCCGTTGCTGATATTGCTGAAGCGGAACGACTACGTGCACGACTCAACGAAGAACCGCTTGCACAGGCTCTTCTCAACGATGATGCTACATTCCGTGGACTTGGTCCAGTACTCGAGCGGCTCGAGCACGCACGTACCTTGGGCTACTCCGTTGTGCTTCTTGACAGAGCCGTTGAACGTGCACTACAAGTTGTGCAATCAACGGTCGACCACATTGCATCGACACCTCGACATCTCTTGAGTAGCGAAGTCATGACCCTCCTGGAACGACAAGTTCCTCAAACTGCTGGAGCAGTACGTGGTCTTGCTCGATGGTCGGTTCAACAGCGACTGGAGAATCAACTTGGTGAAACTGTAGGCCATCTAATTCTTGACCTTGAAGGCATCTTGGAAGATTACGATCGCTCCATCACCATGCTTCGACGAATGCGTAATGTCCTTGATCAACTTGGAAATCTTGGTGCACCGCCAGAAGAAATCGAAGCACTTCGTATGAACTGTATGCGTCCTGAAGCTTTACCAAGTGTAGCAGTTGAAACACGACGTTTGATTCGAGTCGCTCTCGATGACATTTATCTCGAAGCTGACCAGCGGGATGCTGGTGAAGCCATTGCCCTTGAACAAACGGCCCAGGTTCTCGAGGAGTTGTTGACACAAATCGATGCTTCTGGATTGACAAAAGGCGTTCCACGTGGTGCCATGTGGGATTTCCAAAGAGATGGTTTCCTTCCATTCGAGCGCACAGCCATCCCAGTTGGCCAGCGGACACCGGTGATGGACGATATGATGGATCACATTCAGCCCACGCTTGTCGTCGAAGAGAGCGTGTCGTTGGATGCAGAACCGGTCGTCGAGCTGTCCGATGAATGGGAAGAAATGCCAGCGCCTGTTGAATCTGAAATTACGATAGAAGACGTTGTGGAGACACGCAGTATCCCTATTCAGGAGGACCGAGCCGATCTTGAAGCAGAACTCGCACGCCTCGATGCGGAACGACAACTCCGTACTCCAAAGGTAGAGGAGCCCAAGAGCGACCCTCGTTTGGACGCACTTCATGACCAACTCTCTGAGTTGGACTTCTGAGGTGAGAGGATGTCTGAGACACTCCTGCGCAGAAATGAATCCAAGGGTTCTGCTTATCCTTTGTTTCTTGAGAAACTCATTTTCCTTGCTTCGATTGTTGGTTTCGTTTTCCTCAATCAAATCCTATGGTCATCCATCGATGTGATATGGTACCAATGGCTCGCATCGGTTGGACTTGCATTAAGCATGCTGATTCTCAACGAAATAATCGGACGCACAATTCAGATGTTGCGTGCAGGAAAGTGAT
>DUJC01000059.1:0-5255 GCA_013330015.1 Candidatus Poseidoniaceae archaeon
ATTCTCATCGGTCTCATTCTTGTCATGGGAATCGTTGGTTTGGTCGTTATGCGACGTGGCAACAACACGGAAGATTATCTCTACGAGAATGAAGAGGATACGAAGGCATACGCTTCACTTCCTGGTCAATATGACCAACCTGCGGCACCACCTGCTAACGTCAGCCCTGAGATGGCTGAAGCCATGCAGAAGTTCCCACAATGGTCGCAAGAGGAGATTCAAGGTTACTTCGACCAAGGTTGGGACGTCAACTCCCTGCAAGACTGGTTGAACAATCAATGAAGGACGTGACCACTTGAGTGTGGAATTGTCTTGGGAAGACATTGTCTGGGATGATCCAGACGGGGGGCGTATCGTCCTTCACGGTGTCCTGCCTACAACAGTTCATCCACAATCGTTGAGGCCACGAATCGAATGGCATGCTCTTGCATTGCTCGAAGGTCCTGAAATCGAAGATGTTTGGCAACTTGAAGAAACATCTGAAAAAGAATCACCGGGCATAAATCTCGCTTCTGCGCTCTTGGGTGGAGGCCTTGATTCGTGTTTGATTGAAGATTTAACGCAACTGGACGAAATTCAAACCGGACGTTTCCCTGATCCTGAACCACGACGATTGCATCGACTCGCTTTACGTCACGAACGTTCAGTGTATTGCATCGAACCTACGCTTGACGATCAAGCATGGGAAGAGCAACGGACACAGGAAGCCAGGGTCTCGACACATTGGAGAAAACTGCTTTCGATGGTTCGTATTGGAAAGAAATGGAGAAAAGCAGTGAAGCTTCGCATCTTCGATGCGGTTCCACCTCCAAAGAATGTACCAAAAGATATGGCGACAGCATCCGTTCTATCTGCTGCATGGTGGGATCTGACAGAATCGCGAATCAACAGTTCTCTTTCGAAAGCACGGGATGAACGATTTGCGCAGCGACTTCGAGGGGCTCTTGCTGCAGAGAGGGCAAAGCATGGTCATCAGGCCACCATTCTTCTACCAATGCTTCAGACATGGCGGCCAGCCATCCTCGCAATGCTCAATTCAAATCCTCAACCAGAGGAGATTATTTCATCAACAGGCCCATCGGAACAACTGGAGGAGGAAGAATGAGCGGCAACATCGACGTAACGGTTGAGAACCAACTCGTCCGTTTCGTCGCTCCTGAACCCATCGACGGCGATGCTGTCGTTGAGCAACTACAAGGACAGCGTGTTGGAAAGATGGTCATCAAAGCGCTTCGAAGACCTCGAGCAACGCTTGTCATCGATCCCGAAGGACGCATCACTGTTCACGGAACGCACCGTATCGAAGCTGCGAGAGATGCTGCGAAGGAACTGTTGCTGCGGCTTGGCAAGGACGATACGGGCCTCAAGACGGAGTATGGGCCGATAATCGCCTCGTTTTACTTCAACACACCAATCAAGGTTCAATCCATTACCGGTTCGCTTGGTGCTGGAGAAGGACGTTACGATGACCGACTTGATTGTGGGATTATTCAGGACGAACGCCATGACCTTGTTCTCCATATTTGGGAAAACGGCCGTTGTGTCGTAACCGATGGACGTCATCCAAAGATGGTGGCCATGGCTGCCGTTTATTGGCAATCCAAATTCAAGGAATTAGGTATCTCCAGTTTCTGAGGAATTGGCATGGTAGATGCTCAACGGCCTTGGAAAGGACCGATTCTCGACAACCATTTCCACCTCAACCGTAATGGACGCTTCCTCGATGCTGCTAAGGATTTCAAGAACGTTGGTGGTACGCATCTCGTTCTTGTTCATTGTCCGGATTTTTCCTCGCCTCCAACTACGTTGAACGAGCACAGACAAACGTATGCTGATACCATTGCCATGGCAAACGAGGTCCGAAAAGAACATGACATTCACGTCCGTGTTGTTCTCGGTCCACACCCAGCAGCCTTCGCTCATCAATTCATTAAGTGGATGGAGGAGGATGGGGACAAAGGAATCGAGCGTGCGTGTGAAAACTATCGAAATAGCATTGATGCGGCGCTTGAATTCGTTCAGGAAGGTCAAGCCCATGCTATCGGTGAAGTCGGCCGACCCCACTGGGATGTATCCGATGAAGTGTGGGATCTTTCCAATCTGTTGCTTGAAGAAACGATGGGCTTGGCTGCGCGTGAAGGAATACCTTTGCAACTCCATGTTGAGGGTGAATTGGAGTCGACCTATCGAGACTTGTCTGAGATGGCATCAAGAGCAAACCTGCCGACCCATCGGCTGATTCGACATTATTCACCCCCACAAATCGATGAAGCCATTACGCGTGGCTTAACTTCAAGCGTACTTGTCGGAAAGGGTGCTCTCGATCCGTTGCTTGCGAGTTACGAGAACAACAAAACAGGCTTCATGCTCGAGACCGATTATATGGACGACCCACGTCGTCCAGGAGCAGTTCTCGGACCCAAGACTGTCCCCAAGAGAACACAACAATTGATCGAAGCGGGTATGGAAGAAGAGATGCTTTGGAAATGTCATGTCGATGTGCCAAATTCGCTCTATGGTGATGCTGAAGATTGACTTCACTTGTTGAGAATTCATCCATCACATTCATGAAACTCTTCGACTTCGTATTGACATGGCAGGCAGGGGACGAGCGTTCGCTACCTTGTTTGGGCTTCTCCTCGTTGCGAGCTTCCTGCCAACACCATCAGCGGCTCAAGGAGCCATTGGAAGCATTTCGCTTGAATGTGGAGATGACCCAGAACTCCAAGTCAAGCCTGGTGAATATGAAGATTCAGTGCTTGAATGCACAGTCTCGAATGATGGAACGGTCCTCGCTGAAAATATCCAGATAACTGAAGAGTGGGATGGCGTCTATGTGAACATGATGATTTCAGAAGACTCCTTTACCATTGAAGCAGGGGAATCCGAAACATTCACCGTTACGTTCTCCTGCGATGAACGAACCGATGCATCAATCGAAAACGAATTCACAATCATTGCGACAGTCACGGCTTGGGGTCCTATACCAGTCGAGGGGACGCCGCTTTCTCAGTTTGCAAATCACACAGGTGATGTCACCATCAAGGAATACGGTTTTGTGACGCTCGATATCCCTGATACGTCCTCACGAACCATGCAAACAAGTGAGGAATTGTCCATTACCTTCCAAGTCGATAACAACGGCAATGCAGACGATACCATCGAGGTTCGAATCACCAACGCCAACGAACTCGAACAACTCGGCTTCACATTGCAAAGTGGAGACCTCATCATTGCACGAGATGTTCAATCCGGTGGCGTCTCCGAACAACTTGAGTTCATCATCCGTGCTCCGAGCGAGGCCGATTCAGAGATTCGAAACATCATCATGATTGAAGCGGCAAGTACACTTGATGACTCAAAAGACATGGTCGATTTTGATATCATCGTTGAAGCGCAGCAAGAATCCAGCGGTCTAGGATCCGGGCTCTCTGAAGTGAGCACAGACGACCTTGCACTGTATGGTGCCATAGGTGGAGGCGTCCTCTTCCTCATATTCCTTCTCGTAATCATCGGACGTGTTTCGAAGCGCTCCTCCAAAGGCAAAGTTGCTACAGACGCTCCAACTGAGCCGCCGATTGAAATTGATGACGATGACGAATTCGACTTAGACCTTGATTTTGACTTGGATTTGGACGACGATGAATTCCTCGCGGATGACATCGATTCGATGCTTGACGATTTGTAGCGCCGTCCGCTGATTTTCAAACATCTTGGAAGCCGTGTTTTTCCTTCAAAAGAAGGGGAATACTCAAAGACGTGGTGTGCCCTGTAACACCTGCGAAATGAGGGGTGCGGATGCTAGGTCTACAAGGAAAAACTGCTGTCGTGTTTGGAGTTGCAAGCGAAGATTCGATTGCATGGGCCATTTGTCAACAACTCGCTGACGCAGGTGCAGACCTGTTCTTGGGCTATCAAAAACGCTTCATGTCACGCGTTTTCCAACTAAAAGACAAACTTCCTGCGATCAAGGGATTCTATCCACTCGATGTTGCTCAAGACGACACGACTCGAGAGTTCTTCGATGAGTTCTCCAAAGAGCACCCTGGAAGAACGATTGATGTTCTTGTTCATGCGATTGGCTTTGCTCCACGAAGTTGCTTTGATCGACCCATTTTGTTCGTTGAAGACGCAGACATCAATACGGCCATGACCATTTCTGCGAACTCTTTGCAACGCTGCCTGAAGTATGCAATGCCTCATCTGAGTGAAGGCTCCTCAACCATTACACTCACGTACGCGGCTTCGACTCGATTTGTTCCATCGTACGGTATCATGTCGATGGCAAAAGCAGCGCTTGAGTGCTGGACGCGTGAGCTTGCTTGTCACTTGGGGCCTCATGGTCATCGAGTCAACAGCATCTCTTCAGGACCTATTCGAACCATAGCAGCATCAGGAATTCCAGGCTTCGATCGCATTCTCAATCACGTCGAGGCCAATGCTCCATTGCGACGGAACGTCAATCAAAACGATGTAGCAGGAACGACCTTGTGGCTTGCAAGCCCGCTCTCTGCAGGCGTAACAGGACAATGCATCCATGTCGATGCAGGCTATTCCATCACCATGGTGCCACAGAGCATCATGGACCTATGAGGTGAACACATGACCATCACAACCGATGACGGAAAACCATGCGAAGGACTCGAACAAGGTCCGTTTGAACCTATTGCAGTCATCGGTGTTGCTGCGATGATGCCCGATGCAAACGATTTGGAAGCATTCTGGCAGAACATCATCGATTCGCATGTGAGCATCAAGGAAATCAAAGAAGGGCGATGGCCTGGTCCAGTCAACCATTTTTGGACAGAAGGCAAACCAGGCGATATTGCACACGGGTACACGTATGCAAAGATTGGAGCATTTGTTGAGGATTATGAATTCGACTGGCGCCGATGGCGTCAACCTCCGGGGACAATCCCTCAAATCGACCCGTGCCAATTGTGGGCTGTTTCCGTCTCAGCAAAAGCGATTGAACAAGCCGGCTATGGTGAGGGGGAGAAGCAATTCCCTCGCGAGCGTGCTGGCGTAGTCTTTGCCAACGCACTTGGAGGCGAGAACAGAAACATGTCCAACATTCGTGTTTGGTCAAACCACACCTCGGAACTTGCCCAACAACACGGTCTCCCAGCCTCATCGAAAGAGGCCTTCATGGATGCCATGAACGAGTACTCACCAAAAGTCGACGAGGACACTATGCCGGGTGAACTCGCGAACGTTGTATCTGGGCGTGTTGCAAACTTGTTGGATCTGCAAGG
>DUJC01000059.1:5658-13549 GCA_013330015.1 Candidatus Poseidoniaceae archaeon
CAAACACGACAAGCCGATGTCATGCTTGCTGGAGCAACCGATCGGACAATGGATCCAGCAACGTATGCGAAGTTCAGCGCTATTGGCGCCTTATCACCAACACATTCGACCCCATTCGATGCTCGCGCAAATGGATTCGTGATGGGTGAAGGTGCTGGTGTCATGGTGCTCAAGCGTCTGAGCGATGCCATCGCTGATGACGATACCATCCATGCTGTTATTCGGGGCATAGGTGGCTCAAGCGACGGCCGTGGGAAAGGCATTACAGCACCGAGCCAACGTGGCCAAATTCAAGCCATTGCTCGCGCTTACAATCAAGCAGGTTATCCAGCATCTTCAGTTGAATTGGTCGAAGCACATGGAACTTCCACAAAGGTGGGCGATGCTACAGAACTGTCCACGTTGACTCGGCTCTGGACCGATGTTGCATCTGGCGACAACGTAGCCGTTGGTTCCATCAAGTCGCAAATAGGTCACTTGAAAGCCGCAGCAGGAATTGCAGGAATCATCAAATCGGTGATGGCACTCCACCACCGAACCATTCCACCTTCTGCAGGATTTGAAACGCCGAATCCAACAGTTGATTGGGCGAATATTCCATTCTTTGTACCAACTTCGCCATTGGAATGGCCTGAACCTGAATCGCATCCGCGTCGAGCTGGAGTATCTGCCTTCGGATTCGGTGGGACAAACTTCCACATCGCCTTGGAAGGATACAAACCGGACTATCATCGAAGCATGGCCGAAGATTGGCAACAACGATGGAAGGCTTACGCAAAGTCACCAACTGTTTCAGCGCCGTCTATCCTTGATGCATCTGCAACAGCAACCATGACGCATGAGCAACTCAAGGCCATTGAAGGTGGCGTATTGCTTCTCTCAGGTTCTTCCATAGAAGTCTTGGTCACCTCTATCGAATCAACATCCTTCGATGGACCAACCTTTGATGACGATCCACGAGGTCTTCGCCTTTCGATGGCACTTCAAGCAGCAAGTGCTTCCTATGATTCAAGCGATGCATGCCGTTTGGCACTTGTTGCAACCTCTTGGGCTGAATTTGAGAAGCGTAAGGCATTGGCGATTTCATCACTTGCCGATCCAGGAAAGTGGGGCTTTTTGCAGGCACAAGGCGTTCTTGTCAGCGATCAGCCGGCAATGCCAGATGGTGCGAAGGTCGCCCACATGTATCCTGGCCAAGGTTCGCAATACGTTGGAATGACCCAAGACTTGCATGATCGATACACGCCTGTGCAAGACGTTTGGAATGCCTCAGATTCTACGATGGTCGAAGTTCTCGATGGTGAAACACTCTCTTCGTTCGTGCTTCGAAGTGGTCTGAGTGATGATGAACGTAAGGCTGCTGAGCACAAACTCAAGCAAACTGAATACACGCAACCGGCCATGCTCACGGCAGATCTGGCCATTGAACATGCTCTCAACGCCTATGGTCACGAACCGGATATGGTTGCTGGACATTCACTTGGTGAGTATGCTGCGCTCATGGCCTCAGGCATTCTCAACATGGACGGAGCATTACGAGCTGCAGCAGCACGTGGAACTGAGATGGGTTCCGTCGAAATCGATGACAAGGGCTTGATGGCCAGTGTCACCGCCCCATACGATGCTGTCGAGCGCATCCTTGATGCCGCAGAGGGTTACGTCATTGCCGCCAACAAGAACTCTCCAAAGATGACCGTTATTGCTGGTGCTACACAAGCCGTTCAAGACGTCATGAAAGCCTTTGAAGCTGAGGGATTCAATTGCGTTCCATTGGCAACAAGCCACGCCTTCCATTCGAGCATTGTTGCTCCTGCAAACGAACCATTGCGAAGGTTCCTGTCCTCTCTTGAAATCAACTGGCCAAAGATTCCAATCACGGCGAACGTGGATGGAACTTTCTACCCGACAGATGGACCTGATGCAAAGGAAGGCATTCTTTCCAAACTTGCCCCACAAATGGCCTCATCCGTCGAGTGGACGTCTCAAATCAACACGATGTACGAGGCTGGTGCACGTATCTTTGTCGAAGTAGGGCCAAAGCGGGCTCTGACGATGTTTGCGACCCAGATCCTCGAAGATCATCCTCACCTTGCGGTGATGACCAACCATCCCAAACAAGGTGGCATTGCTTCCTTCCTCACAGCCATTGGTGCACTTGCGCTTGCAGGAAGGCCTCCGAAGACCATCGAAGGTTCATCTCCTGTTTTCAGCGAAGCCTTCCGAGCAGGGCCAATCGAAGCACATCAAACATCAGGCCTACCTCAGCGCTCCAATCAAGAAGAACTCCGCGTACGTGCCCGTCCACTTCCAACCAAAGGAGGAGGTAGTGTTGATGCTCCAGCCCTAGTTCAAACGGTCTCAGCCCCTGTTCAGAAAGAACCAACGGTCGCTGATTACGTTGGTGACCGCATCGCTCAACATTGCGGTTATCCTGCCATGTTCTGTCAAGGAATGGTCAACTTACGTTTGGGTCTCGGTTTGACAGACCAGTCCATTCAAAGCATCATCTCTGCCATTGCTACGGAAGCACAAACCGATGCAGAAGTCGATGTCCAATCGGCGACAACCGCAGCGGATATTGAGCGGTGGGTAAGCCAGCCTCCTTCAGGTTGGGCGCCTCGTGTTCATCTTGCGAAAACAAGCACTTCTTCCGCAGTGATTCAAACACAAGCTACACACGACCCGATGCTGCAACGTCGAGCCGATCCATATGTTGTTTCCGGAATTAGTCTTGGACTTCCAGGGGGCGAGAAGGTGTTCGATGAGGATGTCTTTGAACGCCTCGTTCGTGGTGAATCCTGTCTCCAAGAAGTCACTGATGAATACAAGCAGCGTCTTCTTGACAAGAACATCAAGCGCCTCATCAAGGGCCGAGATGGCTCCGTCAACATTGAGCAAGCAACAAGTTTCGGCGACATCCCTCAACTTGCTGGCGTCAAAGGTGCCTTTGATCTGGCAGAAGAATTTGGCATTGATCCGAAGATGGTCATGGCATGGGACATAACAACCCAACTTGCGATGGCATCTGGACTTCTCGCTCTCCGAGATGCTGGTATTCCTTTGACACCTGAAGAACAGGTCGGAAAGGGTGGACTTCGCTTGATTCGAAACTGGCAGGTGCCAAGTACGCATCGAGACCGAACAGGTATTGTCTTTGCATCCTGCTTCCCAGGCGTCCAGATGGCCATGAAGCATGCGAAAACGGATGGTGATGATGGAGAAGGAAAGTTCGATCGTCGCTACTTGTTCCAAGTCTTGACCATGGGCCACTCACAATTTGCTCAATTCACCGGCATCCGAGGGCCGACCACAACCATCAATCTCGCCTGTGCTTCAGCAACAGGAGCCTTCCAAATCGCAGAGGATTGGCTTGCTGCGGACCGTGTTGATCGCGTTGTTATTCTCTCCTCTGATGATGTGACTGGAGACGACATGTGGGAATGGATAGGGAGCGGCTTCGCCTCAACTGGTGCAGCCTCGACCAGCAATGTGATCGAAGAAGCAGCGCTTCCTTTCGACAAGCGACGAAATGGACTCGTTCTCGGAATGGGCGCAGCATCGTTCGTTGTTGAACGCAAGAGTTCTGCTAACGAACGTGGAGTACAACCAATTGCAGAATTGCTTGGTGCAACCACGGCCAATTCAGCCTATCACGGAACCAGACTCGATGTCGAGCATGTGGCAACAACCGTTGACAACTTTGTTGGCGATATGGAGATGAAATGGGGATTGGACCGTCACGCAATTGCCAAGAACATGGTCTTCTACTCGCACGAAACCTACACGCCTGCTCGTGGCGGAAGCGCTCAAAGCGAAGTCAAGGCACTTCGACAGACCTTTGGAGAAAGTACGGATTCCATGGTCATTGCCAACACCAAAGGATTCACTGGCCACCCAATGGGTGTTGGAATTGAGGATGCGAGCATGTTCTACGGCTTGCTGACCAAGCGAATTCCTCCGATTGCAAATCACAAGGTCGTTGATGAGGAGCTTGGAAACCTTCATCTTTCAAAGGGTGGCGATTATCCAAACATCCAGTATGGTTTGCGTTTTGCTGCAGGATTTGGTTCGCAAATCGGCCTCTCCTTCGTTCGAGCATGGCCGATTCAAGGTGAGCGTATTGATGGAAAGCGGTTGTTGGCATGGTGTCGAAGCCTTGCAGGAACCGATGATATTCAACTTCGTCTTCTTGATAACAAACTCGTGGCTTATGTTGATGGTGACAACAATCTCCATGGTGGCATTCAAGGCGATGTCTACGACATTACAGCGCCATTTGAAGGCCTTCCAACAGAAGTATCGCCTGTTGAACAACCACCTGTTCAAGCCCCAACGCCTGAGCCTGAACCGGTCAAGGCCGAACCGACGCCTGCTCCTTTGGCTACGGCCGCACCTGCGGTAGGAGACATGGTTCAGACGGTCATCGACGTGGTTGTCAAGCATACGGGTTACCCTGCTGATTTTGTTGAACTCGATCAAGACCTTGAAGGTGAACTCGGCATTGATACGGTCAAGCAAGCAGAAATCATGGTCGATATTCGTCAACACTTCAATCTGCCAGTGGACGAGACCTTCGTTCTTGCAGAACATCCTACGTTGAATCATATGATTGGCTACATTCAGCGAATGCAAGGTGGAGAGGTTCCGATGCCTACTCTTGCGCCGGTGGTTGATGCAACAGAACCTAAACCTGAGCCCGACGTTGAAGCACCGAAGCCTGCAGCAGCAGTTGAAGCAACACCAGTTTCGGATGAAGCAATGACGCAACAAGTGATCGACGTTGTTGTCAAGCACACCGGCTATCCTGCGGATTTCATCGAACTTGACCAAGATTTGGAAGGTGAGTTGGGTATTGACACGGTCAAGCAGGCAGAAATCATGGTCGACATCCGTGAATTGTTCAGCCTCCCTGTCGATGAGGACTTCTTGCTCTCAGATCATCCAACGCTCTCACATATGATTGGCTACATTGTTCGAATGAAAGGGGGAGAGGCTCCTGTAAGCACTCCTTCAATTCCATCAGTCGAAGAAGTTCCGGCGCCAGTATCTGCTCCACAGGTTAAGGAGCAAAGCACACCAATGGTGAGTGATGCAGGGATTGAATCCTCGCTGATTGAAGTGGTTGTCAAACACACTGGCTATCCCGCCGATTTCATAGAAATGGACCAAGATTTGGAAGGAGAGCTCGGAATTGATACGGTCAAGCAAGCGGAAATCATGGTGGATGTCCGTGAAATCTTCTCTCTACCGGTCGATGAAGACTTCTTGCTTTCCGATCATCCCACACTGAACCACTTTGTCGCCTACATCGTCAAGATGAAAGGAGGTTCAACAACTCCAGGACCAGAAACTGCATCTTTGCCTGTTGCTGAAACAAGCATGCCAGTGGAAAGCACTTCAGTAGAACATGATGGTTGCCGACGCTGGCAAATCGAAGTTGAGGAAGCTGAATCAATTGCATCCACACTTGCACTCGATGGAACAGTTGTTGTCACCGACGATGGCTGGGGCATCGCAGAACATCTCTGCACACGCCTCGAGGCACGAGGCCTCTCTACCGTTCGAATCGGATTTGAAGTTGGTATTCGTGATGTGTCCATCCAATCTGAGCAAGGTCGTACCGTCCACCGTGGCGACCCAGCCAAACCAGAACATATCGAATCGATTACAACATCGCTCTCGACCATGAGCGTCGTAGGCATGATTCATCTTGCACCGATGAAACTTGCATCAGCTAGTTGGTCTGAAGATACACTCCCATCGTCTCAGATTTCACTTGCAGCTCATGGATGGTTCGGTCTCCTCAAAGGAATGGATGCTCACTTCGCAGGTTTGAGCCAAGGTTTGGTAGCAAGCGTTACCTCGATGGATGGGCGGCACGGAAACATCGGAGAGCGCTTCAATTCGATTCAATGTGCAGCGTCTGGAGTAACCAAGTCCTACGCATTTGAGCGACCAAACCTTCGCACACGTGCGCTTGATGTTCATCCTGAATTGATCTTTGATGCCGCCTCAGCCGCTGAACATATCGAAACTGAATTGTTCGAGCGAGCCGGAGAAGTTGAAATTGGATTGGACCGAGATGGACGTCGGTGGCTTCTTGCTGCCTTCGCAGAAGACGTCGTTGGCGAACTTGATTCATTGAAGTCGGATGATGTCTGGCTTGTATCTGGAGGCGGTTCTGGCGTAACTGCTGCTTGTATTGTAGGGGTTGCTGAAGCAAGCCAAGGTGCAGAAGCATCGTTCCATCTCCTCGGACGTTCTGTCCTCATCGAGCAAACAGCAGATTGGTTGGATTGGAGCGAAGAAGATCTGATGAAGGAAAAGATGTCTCTACGTGAACGATTGACAGAGGCTTCATCCACGGGGAAGGTCACGATGGTTGAATGGAACAAAGCTTGGCAAAAGTTCACCCGAAGCAGAGACGTGTACGAGACACTCTCAAAGATTGAAGCGACGGGCAATCGAGCGTTTTATCATTCAATAGATGTAACCGATGCTGAGGCTCTCTCATCGCTCGGTGCGTCTCTCTCCAATCCGATTACTGGTGTTGTCCATGGTGCTGGATTGGAAGATTCCAAACTTGTTGCTGACAAAGCATGGGAGACATTTGACAACGTTGTTCGAGTCAAGATTGATGGATGGAGCGCACTGATGAAAGCGGTTGAAACATCGAACGGAGACTTGCGATTTGCCTCCACCTTTACATCGGTAGCAGGACGTTTCGGAAACGGAGGACAAACCGATTATGCAGCTGCAAACTCGATTCTCGACGCTGAGATGGCACGTCTCACGGCGAAGGGTGATTGCCGAGCAGTCGCCATTGGTTGGACCGGATGGCGGGATGTTGGAATGGCAACTCGAGGTAGCATTGAGGCTGTATTTGAAGCGGCTGGAATTGAAACATTACCTGTTGATGTTGGCGTTCAAATCTTCGTTGATGAAGCTCTGCGAGGCGGAAAGCGCCGTGTCATTGCGTGTGGATCCTTAGGACTCATGGATCGGTTTGATTCGTTCAGAGAGGCACCTCTGATGTTACCAGGTGAGATGGCAGCAATCATGGCAGATCCGAGTCGTTTCCCGTTCATCGACAAGGTGCTGGCATTTGAAGAAGAACAGATGGTGATGACGCAAAGCACGCTTTCTGTTGCAGACCATCCGTTCCTTAGCGACCATGCCATCGACGGAGTTCCCTATCACCCAGGCGTTATGGCCATGGAGATGTTTGCTGAGAACGCATTGCTGCTTTGCCCAGATTCTTGTTTGGCCGGATTCGAAGGCGTGAAATTTGGGTTGCCTGTGAAAGTGATGAAAGGAACCATGCGTGTGCGTGTCGAAGCCAAGGTTGAGCGTACAGATGGTGACCTAACTTGGGTTAAGTGCCGACTCGTTTCCGATTTGAGCAATTCAGAAGGTGTTGTGTTCGGTGAGCGTGAGCACCATGAGGCGCTTGCCCGTTTAGTCAAGAAATCAGACGACTTGAGCGGGTTCTTGCAATCTGAAATCATTGAACTTCCTTCCGTTGGAACCCCTCCGCCTGGGCGACTTGAACATCATGCCTCCTTCATCTACCTGCGATATTTCCACGGACCTCGCTTCCAATCACATGGTGGTGTTCTTCGCGGTGTAGGGGATGCATCACAGCCTGGTGTTGATGGAATTGCCTTGATGCGTCACCAACTGCCGGTAACAGATCAATTTGCTCACGAGCGAAATGGAGAAGATGTCTTGCTTGAAGCACTTCCAATGTTGATTGAAGCAGGGTTCCAAAACGCTGGATTGGTTGCTATGGAATCCGAAGGATTCAGCAGTCTGCCGGTTGGTATTGAATGGTCAACCATGCTTCGTGTTCCAGAGCAGGACGAAGAACTACGTCTCCGTTCGATTCGAA
>DUJC01000174.1 GCA_013330015.1 Candidatus Poseidoniaceae archaeon
AAAACTTCAGCGTCGCCCTAAGCGACCTGCAAGCCGCCGTTGATGCCATTCCTGCACCTTTGGCACCAACCGCTCAGGAATTGCGTGATTGGACCCCCGTTGAAGTCACAGAATGGCAACAACGAATGGATGATAATCTGAACATAAGCGTTGAACTCGGAGCGCTCCTCGGCCAAATTCAAGAGCTTCAACAAAGCCGCACAAATCCCTCTGAAATTGGAGCAATTGCAGCAACGACAGGGCCGCTACAAGGCACACTGGGAACATACATTGGTTTGCAAAACATCGATCATCGAAGCAACATCGTTTCAACCATGCCTGCGGACGACAAATCGAGTCCATGGGAAAGCGATGGACCAATCCTCATTAGTTTGGTCGTCTCAACCGACCCAGTCAATTATGAGAATGCTGAGATCATTGGTGATGTTCAAGAACTCATTGTCGAGTGGGCAGACGCTTCCATTGCTGAGATGCGAAATGGAACAGGTGATGATGAACTCAGAGTATTCTCGTTTTCAGCATTCCAATACGAGCAAAGTGCAAACATTGGCAAAGAAATCGGAATGCTAACCTCACTTGCTTTGGTCTTCTTGACCGTGTTGTTGTACATCAAGTTCCGTTCTGTTCGAGATACTGCATACGTCATCGGCTTGACCATACTCGCCATCGCTGCAACCTACGGAGTTGCAGGAATCTTTGGACTCACCTTCAATGCAGCCATGAACAGCATTCCGATTCTGCTGTTAGCCATTGGTGTCGATTATGGAATCCACGTTGTAACGAGAATTCGAGAAGTTCTTCAGGATATGGAACGCGATGATCCTCAAGGCCGTGTGACCATGAAAGATTTCGATAGTGAATTGCGTCTCAAGGCTATTCGATCTGGAGCAGTACTGACTTCAGCCGCATTGGTCATCGCCATCTTCACAGACATGGTTGGTTTCCTCTCATTCCGATTGTCCTCACAGATGTTTCTCGTGAATTTTGGTACGGTCATCGCTCTCGGTCTCTTCGCCATCTATGTGCTTAGCATTTCACTCCTGCCTGCCCTCATGACAGCATTGCCGACGAAAGCATTGCCTTTGAAAAAGTCAGGATCAATGAACGAAACGAAACTAACGGCAGGAATCGGACTGATGGCTGAAACCAAACCTCTACTGGTCATTATTGTCGCTGTCATCTTATCCCTCCCCATGGCGTACGGCATCAGTACACTGGAAGTTGGATTTGATACTGCGGATCAATTCGACGATTCGCTTCAAGTGGTTCAGGATTTCCTCATGATTGCCGAAGAATTCCAGAGCAGTCCAACACCATTGTACGTTGTTCTCGAGGGCGATATTCTCTCAGAGGAAGGCGTTGAAGCATACAACACTGCCATTGCGACACTCAGCAGCACAGACGGTGTTACTGGTGTCCCC
The DNA here is from genome assembly GCA_013330015.1 of Candidatus Poseidoniaceae archaeon. Lineage (GTDB taxonomy): Archaea > Thermoplasmatota > Poseidoniia > Poseidoniales > Poseidoniaceae > MGIIa-L2 > MGIIa-L2 sp8574u. Next base: position 1,422 of record DUJC01000174.1, read on the forward strand.
ACTGGTATTTGGGACACCTTGGAGTCGGAACGTGGGAGGAATCCAACCTTGGATGGCCTACTCAACAATCTGACAACGGAAGAAGGGTTTGATGATCTTGAAACATATCTTCTCGAAAACGCTACAGGACGAGACCTCGTTGATTCGCTACTTTACATCGACGGTCGTCAAACCATCATTTCGTTCCAGGCAAACACGCTCGATTGGCAAGCAACCGTTGATTTCGAAGAAGGCCTCTCACAAGTGCTTCAAGATGCTGCCTCGACGGTTGAGGGTAGCTTCACGATGGAACTCAGTGGTCGTGCATTGATCCTTGCACAAATCAGCGCAGACGTTGCAATTTCTGCTGTTACATCAACCGCCATTGTCGCCTTCACGATTCTGTTTGTTTTGATTCTGATTCAATTCGTTCGAACACAAAGTCTGACTCAAGCCGTACTGCGCGGTGGTGTCATTTGGATTCCTTTGATCACCGTTGTTCTGTGGGTTTACGGCATCATGGGTCTTGCAGGATATCAACTGAATTCTCAGACGGTTACCATCGGGGCCCTAGCGCTTGGTTTGGGGGTTGACTATGCAGTACACTACGTGATTCGATTGGAAGAAGAAGTCGAACTGCATCCAGAAAAGACGGTCGCTCAATGGACCTCGAAAACAACAGCAACAACTGGCCGTGCAATGCTTGGTGCTGCGATCAGTACTGCAGGTGGATTTGCCATCCTCAACTTCTCTGGATTGCTTCCATTGCGATTGTTCGGTCAAGTCTTCATCGTAGCCATCAGCCTTGCCATGGTATCCAGTGTTACACTGTTACCAACCTTGTATGGTCCGTTCTTGCGTCATGATGCAAAACAGCACTTGCCAGAAATCCTTGAACAGGAATAATCACAGAACCGGTCGCTTGGTTTTGCCCGAACCTCGGTGACCAATCATGCGTACAATTTCCCAAGGCATGCTGCCTTTTTCTTCCTCATAGGCCATGAGTTCATCAACGGATTTCGACCAATTCCATTTCGTTCTCCAGAACGAAAGCAGTTCTCGCCTTCGTGGTTCATCGCACTCCATCCAAGGGACGACCTCGCTCTCAAGCGACTTGAGGATCTCGATGTGATCGCCTTTGGTCGCATTGTTCAACCGATTTTGCTGGGATGCATCCAGTGGATGTGTTGCTGGACGCGTCCAACGTGCGTGACCACTTGGAAGCCACGTGAGGTTTGGGTCGCTCGTATCTGTCAAAGCCGAAAGACCGGCATTGAGAACCGAATGTTCGATTTTTGGACTGACTGGCCAAAGATAGACTGGGAAGCCTTTGCGTATTGCTGTGAGTTGTTTCAATGATCTTCCATTGAGGCCAACGGTCTTACCGATAGGTAACATGTTGGTTGGAGAGACAACGTATTCCACAGCGCATGGCATCATTGGAGAACCATTGCTTTGATGCTTGCGCATCAACTTCGAAAACGATGTGCTGAAGTATTCTGGGAAAGCAAGGACACGATGAGTCCTCTTTCCCGCAAACGGTCGAATGGTCGGTAGCAATGTGGACCAACTTCGCTGAATGCTTCCCAACTTTGTAGCATTTCCCATGGTCTTGTGAAAGGCGTAGTGAACAGTGGAATGTTTTGGCACATCGTATTGGCCAAGGAGTTGTTCAGCACGCTTCATCGTCTCTCCCATGTGGATGTCATGTTTGTTGGTAGCAAACCAACCTCCACTTCGTTTCACCTTGAGGCTTGGACGTTTCGACTCGACCACGAGAACCTTGCCTTCCTCTTGGACAGCACGTTGAATAGAGGCGTCCTCAAGCAACATTTCGAAGGAACAAAATCCTAGATCAAGCAATTCATCGAGATTCCAATCTTCCACGAAAGGCGAACGATCCTTGCGTAACGAAGGATCAATTGAAACAGTTCGATCGTGGTGAATGACAACGCAATTGTCCTTCGTAAGTCGGATATCAAACTCGATGGCATCGAACAGCTCCATGGCATGTACGAGACTCTCAAGCGTGTTTTCCGGTGCTTGTTCATACATCGGCTTCGATTTTCCGAAATCATTGTGGTTCTTGAAGCCCCGTACCTGAGGTATGCTCTCAAATGATGAACAACCCTCTCAATGTTCCATAAACCTCTAAATGCACCATCGATGGACAGCAAGCATGAATCCATGGGCGGTCATGATGATCATGATTCTGTTTTTGACGCCGCTCATATGTTTCATGTTCACAAAACATGACAAAGGTTCGCGCGTCAAGTATGGCACATGGTTCGAAACGATTCGCAGACATCGATACTATCTCCATGCGTTGGGTTATCTCGTGATCATATACTGGAAGAACCTGACCGATGGATTAAATGAACCAATCAAACAACGTACAGGTCATTGGACAGATACCGTTCATGGACTGGAAGGAAATATTGTATTGTGGATACAGACGATCTTTGAGAGTGGTGCCCTGACGGCTTTCCTCAACTTTCATTACCTCTTTGTGTACCTCTTTCTCATCTACGTGACGACGGTGTATTATGCCTATGCAAGTGACAGGGATATGACCGATAAGGTGACGTTAAATTATCTATTGATTTATGCCCTGGCAGTTCCATACTATCTGTTCTTCAATGTCGAAGTTACATCTTCTTGGATTCCTGGCATGGATGCTTTGTTGTACCATGATGGTTGGTATTCAACATTTTACGCAACCCATGACCCTCTTGACAACGCCGTTCCCTCACTGCACGTAGCGATACCTTTCGGAATCTTAATGTTGAATTATCTCGACGTTAAGTCAAAAGGTCAGACGCTCAAAGAATGGCGTCATTACCGTTACCACATGTTTATTCTCATCAACACGATTGTTTTCATCTTTGCAATCCTTTACCTGGGCATTCACTGGGTCATCGACATACCACTTGGTATGCTCGTAGGTGCAATCGGAGCGTTGTTCATTCATCACATACAGCCACGTTTGCGAAACGATTACGGTCCAATGTTCAAGGGCGTTACTCGCCAAAAAGTTTGGAAACATGTCCTCGTTGAAGGAACCGTTCTCCTCATCTTGTTGGCTGCGATGATGGGCGCAGTCAATCATCAAGATGCGACGAATGAACAACAACCCTCGTTCCGGCTCGGCCCAGGCGATACTGTGCAAGATATTCTTTCTGAAATTGAAGAGGATGCAACCATAATCACAACCATACGGAATCTGGATTCTTCACTCAAGATTGAGTACGCCATCATCACCGTTGATTTAGCGGAGTCAGGTTTCTCAGATTACAGTGTTGATTGGGATACAATGCAAGCACTTGCTGTTGAATATTGCAACCAGCAGGTTGCGTGTAATGCTTCACTGCAAGCCAACGAAAGCATTGATCTTGTACTCAAATCACCAGAGGTTTACACGTTCATCTTTTTCCATCATCCAGGCGATGAAGGCGTTATCGAAATTCAGGTTGAATCGAACTACGAGAATTCAAAACAATCCATGACACAAGCCGTTGCACTCTCACTTCCATCGTTGTACATCACTGGATTTGTCGTGTACAGATTGTCTCGATTGAACAACGATGGCCGACCATGGTACGATTCTCAACCATCCCACACATGGGAAGAAGAGTGAGCATTCACTTTTGTAGAACAAACACCTGCGATGACCATGGCGTCCTCTTCATCGTTGGAAGACGCTGTATCTGAATTGATGGATTCACCTGGCGGTCAATTGCTCAATACAGCACGAGATTACCTTCGAAAGCGCGCAACCGCATTAGTTGGACTGTTCCTTACCGGATTGATTGTAGGTTTCCCAATTGCCAAAAGTATCGTAACGTGGCTCATCGAGGATCAACGATTACCCGATGACGTCAACGTTATTGTCACATCTCCAGTTGAATTCCTCATGCTTCAAATTCAACTATCAGCCAGTTTCGGATTATTCTTAGCCCTCTTGCTGGTATTCACAGAAACAACACTACGTGGTGCTCGTCATCCACTCATTCTTGAACGGTTTCGAGAGTTGAATTTCCGCCCACCTAAGCCGAGTTTCTCGTTCGTTCTGTCCATTGCATCGAGTATGATCTTGGCGGTTTGCGGCATTCTCTATGCATGGGAGTTGCTGACTCCGATGCTGTTTGAATACCTCAGCAACGATGCACAGCAAGCTGGTCTTTCCACACAATGGAAATTGGAAGCATACGTCGGTTTCATTCTGAACTTGTGTATAGCGAGTGCCATCGGGTTCCAAGCCCCTGTTGTCACACTGCTTGCATTACGTATCGGATTGGTGGAAACTCCAACCTTAGCAGCCTACCGCAAGCATATTTGGTTTGCAGCATTTGTCATAGGTGCGCTTTTCTCACCACCTGATCCTTTGTCGCTGTTCCTGGTTTCCTTACCAGTCATCTTCCTGTTTGAGGTTGCTCTAATGCTTCATCGAATCATGCCGATGAAATCAACGCAGGCAAAGTCCTGACGATGACTGGCATATGCCCAGGTCGATGTCCACCATTGAAGGAATGGAAATCAGATCCAACAGTTACACCGAGACCATATTGTTCTGCAAGCATCCAAAGACGGTGCCTCTCTTCGTCGGAATGACTGCGATGAAATGCTTCGATTGCATCGACGTTTGAGGCTTTCAGATGCTGAATCAATGATTCGTACTCAACACCATAGTATCGAGGATGGGCTAATGAAGTAATTCCACCAGCAGCATGAACCAGTGCTGTTGCTTCTGCAAGCGATGGTTTCGGGCGTTCAACATTGCATGGCCTTCCATCTCCAAGCCATTTCTCGAATGCCTCATTCATCGATTCAACATAACCAGCATCCATCATGGCCAGAGCAAGATGAGGACGCCCAACGCTGCCCTTTGCTCGAGACATCACATCTTCAGCTTCAATCGCCATGCCAAAGGCATTGACCTTGTCAATCATCTCAAGCATCCGAGGGACTCGATCTTCGTGCAATGGTGCGAGCCATTCCTCGAATTTTTTCAGACCCTCTGCAATCGGTTCGTAAGGGAAATAGGCGAGAAGATGCCATGAGGATGGAGGTCGATGGCGAGCGTTGGAGGCTAGAATGCCTTCATCCCACGGCAATTCAACATCGCAGGTGAGTTCGACACCAGGAACGAACGCAATCCCACGTTGAGCAGCAGCAATTTTTGCTTCATCCCATCCTGCAATTGTATCATGATCGGTGAGTGACCAAACACGGACAGATTGTTCTTGCATAGCATCGGCAAGTTCCTCAACAGAAAGCGAGCCATCGCTATGGGTTGTGTGGCAATGCAAATCGAACGAGGAACTCCACATCATTCAAGCCTCCAGAGCCACCAATTTGAACCTCTCCATTTGAAACTAAAACAAATCATCCAAATTCGGCAATGATGGAACTGTCTCATCGGATTCAAGCAAATCGTCTAAATCAGGCATCTCTGGCAAACTGAGCGGGACAGGCTCGTCCAATTCAGGCAATTCGGGCAAAGGAATGTGAGCAGGTCCATCTGAAACAAACTCGGTCTTTGGCTCTCTGAACAACGATTGAGTTTCTTTTTGTTCTTCTTTTCCAGGCAGAGGAATATAGGCAGGACCTTCTGAAAGGAATTCACGATTTTCAACAATGACCTCATCTAGTTCGCTTGATTGGAGTTCAGATTCAAACGTCCTCGATTCAATGTCTGAATTTCGCTCAGAAACAATCGATGCCGCATACGAACCCAATGCACCACTGGAAAGAAGCGCTGTTGCTGACTCGACCTCACGTGCATCAACCGATTTGGTTTCACCAACAATCGATGAGATAATGCTCGACGTCTTCGTAGTTACTGAACTAACAGATGTCGTCCCTACGTTTGTTGTACTTGATTCAAAATCCGCAATTTGTTCAGCTACACTGCGCTGCTTAGGAAGTTCTGGAACGGGTCGATCTTGACGGCACCAGACTGCAAGCAAACCGAGACTTATCGAAAGAACAAGCCAAATCCATTCTTGTGTCGACCAGCCGGTTGATGCCCAATAATCGTTCCTTTCTCCGGAAACAAACCCTTCAAACAGAGGTTTGAAAAGAACGCGTTGCCCCTCTTGCCCAGGATATTTTCCAAGGAACGCATTGCCTAACAATGCAATAATCGACATGCTCGTAACAGTGGTGGCAAACGCAGCGATTCGAGGCGCTCGTTGCTCCATGGCTTTCACATCATGAACTCAAAAATTCTGCAGCAGTAACAGTGTTTGCCATCAGCATCGCTACTGTCATGGGGCCAACGCCACCTGGTACTGGCGATAACAACGATGCATTCAACGCCACATCAGGGTGCACATCACCGGCAAGTCTCCATCCTCTCTCACGGCTGGAATCATCAACCCGATTGATACCAACATCAACAACGATGGCTCCTTCCTTGACCCAGTCGGGTTGAACCATTTCAGGACGACCGACAGCAGCGACGATGACATCTGCTTGCAAGCATTCTAAACGAGCGTCTTTGGTTCTCGAGTGAACAATCGTAACGGTTGCATCAGCACCACGAGCAGCAAGCAAAAGCGCCTGTGGCATGCCTACGTTGAACGAACGACCGAGAACAATGGCTTTCTTTCCGGTCAGGTCGACCTCAGCCCAGCGA
>DUJC01000143.1:0-2620 GCA_013330015.1 Candidatus Poseidoniaceae archaeon
CTCTTCAGAATCATGGCGCCATCGAGTCGTTCGAGTAGCGAAGAAGTAGTTCGCGCCTGCCTCAAACAAATACTAACACAATCCGAACCTGTCATATTCAAAAAAATTGGAACGAGAAAAATTCCAGTCTATGCTCCAGGCTACATGAGCAACCTTGACATAAACAGAGAATATACTCGAGCTGGGTGGTTTTACAGCGGTGTTTCCGTCACCCACATTATAGCAGAAGCAGAGCGAATTGCTGACTTGTTCTAAGCAGTTATTGGATCAAGACGCTTTCGAACAAGAGACTCTAGACCGTCAATCCATTGGTCATCGTCGTTGAGGCATTTCACCACAGTCAACTCTTCTCCCCCCATTTCAAGGAAATCTTCGCGTAGTTCAATGTCAAGTTCCTCAAGAGTTTCAAGACCATCTGCTAGGAATGCTGGAGCAACAATGACGATGTTCTTGATTCCACGTTTTACCAGTTCCTCTACCTTGGAGGTGGTCGCAGGCTCAAGCCACTTTACAGGACCAAGTCTGCTTTGGTAGCTCATTGACCACTGTTCATCCGTTAGTCCGAGTTTTTCAACAACTGCGTGAGTCGTTTCACTGCAATGCCGGCCATAGCATAGAGTGTTCGCGTTGCACGCAATTTCACAGCAATCCGCCACCTTCTGACAATGTTTTTTTGATCCATCAATTCTCTTCACATGCGAAATGGGCAGTCCATGATATGAGAACAATAGGTGCGTATTTTCGTTGAGATGGGGGCGAATGGACTCAGCAAGAGGATCAACAAATTCATTCTCAGTTTCAAAGTGCCCGAGTTCCAAAATATCTGGAGTCCATTTCATAGCATTAAGTTCGTTAAACGCATGCTTAACGGATGACTCTGTCGTAGCCTGGGCATAGTGAGGAAACAACGGTGCGAGTAGGACACGAGTGACCCCTTGTTCCTTGAGCGATTCCAAGGCAGAACGTATGCTTGGGTTACCATATCGCATTCCAACCACACACGGAGTTTCCTCCATTTTAATTTGGAGTTTATCGCAAATTCTCTGTGTATAAACACGAAGCGGGGAGCCTCCTTCCATCCAGATGCTTTTGTAGCGAGGTGCAATTTTCTTCGGTCGGGTTCGGAGAATGATTCCACGAACGAGAAGATGACGCAATGGAGCAGGAATATCAATGACATCAGGATCGAGGAGAAATTCCCGCAAATACGTTTTGACCGATGCAACTGTAGGTTCGTCAGGAGTCCCCACGTTCATGAGCAGAACGCCATCTCGTCCCATAAAGCGCGTTCAAAAACTTACAATGTAAACTTATGTTTTCATTGCAGTTGACAAGAGACTCAAGCACCACAACTTAGACAATCATCGGGACTGTCGAGGCTGCAGGCGATTTCTTCCATGCTGGTCAATTCAGCACGCTCAGCAAGACCGTTGACCGTTGGGTCGTTCTTTGCCTTGCTTTCAACTGTGAATTGAATCGCATCAGCAGCAGCCTTGGTTCGAAGGTAGTACATACCTGTCTTGAGACCGGACTTCCATCCGTAGAAGTGCATCGAGCTGACCTTTGCAGCGTTGGCATCGATCATGTGGATGTTCATCGACTGGCTTTGGTCAATGTAGGCACCACGATCTGCAGCCATGTCGAGAACATGCTTCTGCTTGATTTCCCAAGTGGTCTTGTACAAGGCTTTGATGTTGTCTGGAATGCCATCAATGGCTTGGATTGACCCCTTGTGTCGAAGGATCTCGTCCTTCAACGCCATGCTCCAAAGTCCTGCGACGATGAGGTCGTTGACCAAATGCTTGTTGAGAACGATGAATTCTCCAGAGAGGGTTCGACGAACATAGAGATTCGATGTGAATGCTTCGAAGCATTCGTTGTTTCCGAGAATCTGTGAGGTTGAAGCGGTTGGCATAGGAGCGACAAGAAGCGAATTGCGCATTCCCTTTTCCATGATTTCTGTCTTGAGCGAATCCCAGTCCCATCGACCGGAGTGCTCGTTCATACCCCAAAGATCGAATTGGAGAAGTCCTTGGGAAGCAGGTGAGCCTTCGAAGGTTGAGTATGCACCATCAACGATGGCTGCATCCTTGGACGCAGTGCAGGCTGCGAAGTAGATCGTTTCGAAAATCTCCTTGTTGAGCGCACGTGCTTCAGGGCTGTCAAAGGCCATACCGAGCATGGCAAAGGTGTCAGCGAGTCCTTGAACACCGAGACCGATTGGTCGGTGGCGCATGTTGGAATTGCGGGCTTCTTCAACGGGGTAGTAGTTCACATCGATGACTCGGTTGAGGTTCCCCGTAGCATGGTAGGTAACATCGAAGAGGAGGTCGTGATTGAACGAACCGTTCTCGACGTATTTTGGAAGAGCGATGGATGCGAGGTTGCATACAGCGACTTCGTCAGCGGAGGTGTACTCCATGATCTCTGTGCAGAGGTTGGAAGAACGAATGGTTCCCAAGTTCTTTTGGTTGGACTTGAGGTTCGCAGCATCCTTGTAGAGCATGTAGGGTGTACCTGTTTCGATTTGTGCTTCGACAATCTTGTCCCAAACTTCTCGAGCAGGGACGGTCTTGCGAGCCAAGCCTTGTGCTTCGTAGGAGTGATACAGTTCCTTGAA
>DUJC01000143.1:3012-13312 GCA_013330015.1 Candidatus Poseidoniaceae archaeon
GCGTTGTCTTGTACACGTTCCATGAACAAGTCAGGGGTCCACAATGCGTAGAACAGATCACGAGCACGCATTTCTTCCTTCCCGTGGTTCTTTCGGAGGTCAAGGAATTCAATCAAATCAGGGTGCCATGGTTCGAGATAGATAGCGATGGATCCCTTTCGCTTGCCGCCACCTTGGTCGACGTATCGAGCTGTATCGTTGAAGACACGGAGCATAGGGACGATACCGTTGGATGTTCCGTTGGTTCCCTTGATGTAGGATCCTTTCGCACGGATGTGGTGGATGGAAAGTCCGATTCCACCTGCAGATTTGGAAATCAACGCACACTGCTTGAGTGTGTCATAGATACCGTGCAAGGAATCGTCTTGCATGGTCAAGAGGAAGCAGGATGACATCTGAGGCATTGGCGTTCCAGAGTTGAAGAGTGTGGGCGTAGCGTGGGTGAAGTAACCGTTTGACATGAGGTCGTAGGTTCGTAATGCCTTTTCGATGTCGCCATGGTGGATGCCAACTGCAACACGCATCAGCATGTGTTGTGGTCGTTCTGCAACTTCTCCATCGAGACGGAGGAGGTACGAACGCTCAAGTGTCTTGAATCCGAAGTAATCGTAGTTGAAGTCACGAGTGTAATCGATGTGATTGTTCAGTACTTCCGCATTGGCCATAATGATGTCATAGACTTCCTCTGAAATAAGAGGAGCATGCTTCTTAGATTCAGGGTCGATGTATTCTCGAAGATCGGTAATGACATCGCTAAACACGTCCTTGGTCGAACGGTGCAAGTCATCAACACAGATTCGAGCAGCAAGCTTGCTGTAATCAGGATGCTGAGAAACCAATGAGGCGGCGGTTTCTGCAGCGAGTTGATCCAGTTCGCGAGTTGTTACACCATCGTAGAGTCCTTCGATGGTCAGTTTCGTGAGATTCGCAGGGTCGATCCAGTTTGGATCGAGGCCTTCAGCCAAACGTCGTAGTTTGTCCAAAATTGCATCGAATCGTACATCTTCTCTCTCGCCTTTTCTGTTTACAACTTGCATAGTCATTTTGCCTCATCTCCTGCTTGTTTCGGTGCGTGCGTATCTTGCTTTGTTCGCGGTCGGTTCAAAAGTCTTCGTCCATGGAGAACCGCTGTTGGACACTTCCGAGGGAAGCACCGTCCATGACACCGGACTTCTGGTACTCGCCAACTCGCTTTTCGAAGAAGTTGGTCTTGCCTTGCATTGAAATCATCTCCATCCATGGGAATGGGTTAGCAACATCGTACAGCTTTGAAGCTCCTAGAGAAACCAAGAGTCGATCAGCAACGAATTGGATGTACTGCTTCATCAAGTCCTCGTTCATCCCAATGAGATTGACTGGTAGAGCGCTGGTAACAAACTCGATTTCAATCTCGACTGCTTCCGCAATAATACGATGGATGATGTTTTCTGGCGTCGGACGCTCGAGTTTGCTGTGCAACAGGCAAGCAAAGTCGCAGTGCAGTCCTTCGTCACGGCTGATTAATTCGTTGGAAAACGTCAGTCCTGGCATGAGACCACGCTTTTTCAGCCAGAAGATTGCGCAGAATGAACCGGAAAAGAAAATTCCTTCAACCGCAGCAAATGCAACCAATCGCTCAGCAAATGAGCCTCGCTTTCGAGAGAGCCAGCGCATTGCCCAGTCACCCTTGCGCTTGACAGATGGTACTGTTTCAAGGGCTTTGAAAAGGTGATTCTTTTCGTTTGAATCCTTAATGTACGTGTCAATGAGAAGAGAGTATGTTTCTGCGTGAATGTTCTCCATCATGATTTGGAATCCGTAAAATGCTCGAGCTTCGGCCCAGCATACTTCATTTGCGAAGTTGACAACAAGGTTTTCGTTGACGATACCATCGCTTGCAGCAAAGAAAGCGAGAACGTGCTTGAGGAAATGCTGTTCATCCTTGTTGAGTTGTTCCCAGTCCTTCATGTCCTCAGCGAGATCAATTTCCTCAGCAGTCCAGAATGATGCTGCATGTTGTTTGTACATGGCCCATACCTCGTCTTGTTCGATTGGGAAAAGAACGAAGCGGTCAAGATTTTCTTGAAGCATCGGTTCTATGTGTTCATGCGATAGGTCTATCTCAATTCCGTCATCATTTCGATTGTGCTCGATTACCATATTGTCACCTTCTGCCAATGCGCTGGAGTTTGTCCTCCATCCGAGATGGCACATAAATATGTGCATGCCTGATGCACATAAAGGCGTGTTTTACGAGGGGTGTGAAACGAGGGACTGCGCTAAGAAACTTGATTTTTTGACCGATTTCTATAAGTACCGATTTTTTTGAAAGGTTGAGTGATATTTTTCAGCCGAATTTTACCTCTGTTTCCACTGGAACCATATCAAAGACTCCTTGAACCACCGTGAAGAGGCGAAACCATGCGAACCGAGATCCATGTCAAATTCGCAAAATTGAACGAGGAGGCACGTCTTCCAACTCAAGGGAGTGCCCAAGCTGCCGGCTGGGATTTGTATGCGCTTGAGGAAACGACCGTTGTCAGAGGCGCATCTGTAATGATACCGACCGGTCTGGCATGCGCCATTCCAGAAGGATGGGAAGGACAAATTCGATGCCGATCTTCTCTTGGAAAGAAAGGGATGATTCTTCCAAATGGAGTGGGTACCATCGACTCGGATTATCGAGGAGAACTCAAAGTGCTTGCAACATGGATTGGTGAAGGCGAGTCTTTTACAGTAGGAAAAGGAGAACGTGTTGCTCAGATGTTGTTTGCTCCGGTTCCTCTCGTCCACGTTGAAGAAGTAGCGCTCGATGAGTTGGAATCGACTGAACGCGGCGAAGGTGGATTTGGCTCGTCTGGACAATATTGAGGATCGAGCATGCCTTCCGTTGACATTCGTAACCTGGAAATCGTGGAATACACAGATGCTCTCGAATTGATGTCCACATTGCAACAGCAACGAATCAACGATGAAATTCCTGATACAATTCTCTTCTTGGAACATCCAGAAATCGTCACGGTTGGACCGCGCGCAAGAAACGACGGAATCGCTCCTCCTTCCGATTACAGGAGCCATCCTGTCGATCGAGGGGGTGGCCTTACCTGGCACGGACCTGGCCAACTTGTTGTTTATCCGATCATACATTGGAACAAGGACGACGAGAAATCCGTTGCAGATATCATCACAAAAATCGAATCCTGGGTGATTGCAGCTTTAGCATTGCTTGGTATTGAGGGATACCGAGATGAGAGGATGCAAGGCGTTTGGGTCGACAACAAAAAAATCTGCAGCATTGGCTTGTCGTTCCTGCGATGGGTTAGTCGCCATGGATTTACAATCAACTACGATACACCCGAAGGCAGGGTTGAGAACCTTGCAGGATGTGGATTGGAAGAATCAACGACGACTTCTCTTCGTGTACTTGGCTATACAACGTCTCGTGAGAAAATTGAGGCAGCGCTACGTCAAAGCATGTCAAACATACTGGAACGCTGAGTCAACAGGTTAAACGCTCAATGAAGGGAAAAATTGGATATACTCATGAACCCAACGAGCACCATGCAACCACCTGCTCAACAAATGAATTTTCAGCAGCCGCAAGGAATAATTGCCAGTTATCCACAAACCAACGCAACCCTCGCACTCGTCCTTTCCATTATTGGAATCGTCCTTTCTTTCATCTACGGACTTGGAATACTCTTTGCGATACCTGCGCTTATCCTAGCAAACAAATCACTCAACATCACCAACCAAATCCCCGGTCATCCTGACGCCGGAATGGCAAAAGCAGCCAAGATTTGTTCTTGGGTTGCTATTGGAATCTTCATCTTCACAATCCTCATGATCGTTCTTTCAATCGTATTGTATGTCTGGGCATCTTCGATTGCTACTAGCCCGTAAGCAAGTACATTCCAGTCGTTCTCTGAGTTCTTTTTACCACTTGGGAAACAAACAAGTGCATATATGAGAACGGCCGGATTTGCTCACATGGGAGAAGTCGTTCTGGGTATTTCAGGCGCAAGTGGAGCCATTTACGGTGTTCGTCTTGCTCAGGCACTGAACGAACTTGGCATCGGCATTCGACTCGTTGTCAGTGACTCTGGTCGCATCACACTCAAGCACGAATGCGATACCACGCCTGAAGCTCTTGCAGAGGAAACTGGAGCCATTCTCGAAGCACAATCCAACATTGGCGCAAAATCTGCTTCTGGTTCTGCACCAATTGACGCCGTTGTTATATGCCCGTGTTCGGGCACAACGCTCGGCAAACTTGCTGCAGGTATTGGTGATAATTTGATCACACGATCTGCCATTGTTGCCATGAAGGAACAACGCAAACTCATCATCGTACCTCGAGAGGCACCCTACGCTACGGTCCACCTTGAAAACATGGCCAAACTCTCTGGGTGGGGTACTGTTGTCATTCCAGCATCACCGGGATTCTACAATCATCCAACATCCATTGATGACATGGTCGATTTCGTTGTTGCCCGCATTCTTGATCAAATCGGTCTTGAGCACACCATCGGGAAGCGCTGGACTGGCGAAGAGTTGGGCGATTGATGATCAGTTATCCAACGGGTTCAAATGAGCAAGCAGTTTGTTTGAATTCATGAGCATAGAAGATTCGCTTGAATCTTTGACGGTTGAGCAACTCAAAACACTGCTTGAAGAGCGTGGTCTGCCAAAATCTGGCAAGAAAGCAGAATTGATCGAAAGGCTCAGTGTATCGGACGAGGAAAACGTCATCGAGTTAGGAACATCTGTTTGGAGCAGAACCGTTGTTGGTCAATTCAACCTTGCACAAACCGTTGGTTCTGTGTCAGCAGCCCTCCTCCTCATGCTGGTCTTGTTCAATCCCTCCATCCTTGGATTCGGAGAAGACGAGCCTGTGTATCAACCGATTGGATTTGATGCGAGTCAAACACGATGGTATGCACAAGAACTCGTCAATTTGGGGCATCCTGAATGGGAAGGTCGCATGTCTGGAAGTCCTGAAGAGGCGGCTGGAGCGCAAATGATTCTCGACAATCTTACCGAAATGGGGTATTCACCTCAGTTGAATACCTATCCTGTTCCGATGTTTGCCATCAACAGTGCTCCCATTCTCTCAATGTGTATCCCCCCTGTAGGTGGATTCTTTGGAGGGCCCGTCACAGGTGCAGCATGCAACAGTGGCGTCGGTGCGCAGATTACAACCTTTGAACATCGTACACAATTTGTACTTCAAGGATACTCCGGTTCTGCAGATTATCAATTCGGTCAGGAAATGGAATTAATCGATCTTGACGATGGAACTGTGGATTCACTCTGGACCGATGCAGCCGGTAAAGTAGGAATTGTTCGAGGTGGAAACAGCATCGATGGAAACACTGGAATCTACATCAAGGCTGCTGAAAATGGACTCGCAGGAATCTTAAGAATCAACAACCAATCGAATTGCGGACAGATTGTGGCTGATGACTGTATTCCAATTTTCAAATCAATTCGTGTTGACGACATGAAAGCTGCGAACAGTGGCTCGATTCCAGAAAATATACCATTCATTGCGGTTTCAAACAACACTGGAAACCAGATGCTTGAATTGGCATCACAAGGGGCATTTCTTCGATTATTCTCCGATGTGGATAATGCTGGAGAACTCTCGGTCAGTGTCCCATGTGGTACACTCTACGGAAAGAGTGAGGATCTCATCATCGTAGGAGCCCATCACGATACGGTGTATCATGCCCAAGGTGCAGTGGACGACACATCCGGCACGGCGACCGTTCTTGAGATGGCTCGTCAAATCGCCATGGTTGCCAACGAGAGCGGCACACCAGAATACACCATTCGATTTTGCACCTGGGGCGGAGAAGAAGAAGGACTGTGGGGTAGCAAAGCATACGTCGGTGCCAATGCAAATGAACTCGCTCGCAATCTACGATTGTACATCAACCTGGACATGAATCACGTCGATATTGACATTCCAAACCGTGGAAATTCTTTGAGATTCTTTTCCAACTCCGAAAAAGACATCAACGCTATGAAAGATGTACTTGATGTCGTAGAGAAAGAACGACCCGATTTATTCCCTAAATACTCGGTGTCAACCGGCCTATTGGCTGGTGAGAGAGGGGAGCCTGATGGCATGCCTTACAACTCTGATCATGGCCCATTTGTCTACGACCTTCCAGACGGAGTGACTGGAAATGCATTGGTTTGCTATGGTTCGGGTTCCTATGAGTACCACACCTATGCCGATACAATGGACCGTTTTAATGAAGAATCTCTTGGCGTATCTGTCATCGCTTATGGAACCTACATCCGTCACCTCGCTTGGCCCGTCTTTGAATGAGCGTTGAGTTCAAGAAGTCGGCGTGGGTGGGCAGGTTATGGTAAAACCGAGCGCACACGCTTCACACATCTTGGTTGCATCGAAATCTGAAGCCGTACAGATTTCAGAAAAGATTGGCAAACTCAAAGATTTTGAGAAACTTGCTCGAAAGAAATCCACCTGCCCATCGTCCCAACGTGGCGGTGATCTCGGGTGGTTTCGAAAAGGAAACATGGTTCGTGAATTCGAAGAAGCAGTATGGAGTACACCGCTCAAAACGGTTTCAACTCCCGTCAAGACTCAATTCGGTTATCACCTCATTTGGGTTCATGAGCGAGATGAGGAGTGATTCCGATGTCGATTTCCGTTGGCTTGGACGATTATCTCGTTCACGGCATACACGGATTTTACGATCGGGAACACAACAAACCTCAACCCTTCAACATCTCAGTGCGAGTTGACCTATCTAGCAGTGCAGAGGATGGACAACTCGGCAGCACTGTCGACTATGCAAAATTACAGGAAGCCATTGATAATGTTGTTTTGCATTCTTCACCAACACGCCTTTTAGAAACAATGGCACAACGCATTTCTGAACAGATTCAAGATTCTGAGAACGTCAAGACTGTGTTTGTCCGGATTGAAAAACCAGAAGCTCCATTGCCACATCCAGGCGGTTTGCCCTACATCGAATACACGTGGAATCGCTGAATTCCACCCTTGACAAAAGGGAGGATTCAAAGCCTTCATGCTTCAAGGTCAAACATGGATTCTCCAAGCCGAGTGTACGTTCCCTCCGCTCTTGAAGCGGGTGGAAACGCGATTGGAATGGGGTGTTTCAGCACCGAACAAATAGCCTGGGAAGTGATGAAAACCTTCCTTGGAAAAAGCGAACAAATGAATCTTGAACAAGCAACCATCGTGGCTTGGGATGTTGATGTTGTCGGTGAGGAAGCAATGACTGTTCTCACCAAACTCGAAGGAAAAATATGTCCTGTTTGTCAGCGAAGAACATTTTGGGTCGACCTCGAACATCTCTCAGCCTTGTGCTACGGATCACAATGTTCAGCATGGATTGAACAGAGTACAGTAGATCCAGAAATTATTGACTGTGGTTGGCCTCCACTTCGCTTCCTCAAACAAGTCAAAGATATCGAGGAGGCGTACAATGAACTGCGAACCATTGGAGCGGATGTCCTTGCTTCAGTCGATGAGCATCCCGATACTGCAACCCAGCAATTGTACGAATCGACTTACTAAACCAATGAATGATTACATTTCTTCGATCGGTGTGATTCCGAGCCCTTCGAGACCAGAGCGCATGATTTTACGTGCTATTTGGCTGATGGCAAACGCAAATCCATCGACCTGGTTCTCTCTCACAACAGGACAGTCTCGGTAAAATCCGTTGTAAGCATTGGCAAGCTCAAGCATGTGAAGAGCAAACAAGTGTGCTTTTTGCTCTCGCACGGAACGCTCGAGAACATCGTTGTGTTTGCATATCAGACGCAGTAATTCAACCAAACCTTCTGGCATTGCATCAACGCTTGGGCGTTGAATAGGAGACGTTGGTATTGCATGTGCACGCTTCGAAATTGAGCATGCTCGTGTGTGAGCGTACATGATGAAGGGTGCAGATCCTGCTTCAAAGGCAAGTGCTTCCTCCCACCGGAACGTGAAACCTTTCTCCGGACTAACTTTGATGATGTTGAATCGAACGGCTGCGGTACCAACCGCTTCAGCAATCTGCGCAACCTTGTCATCATCGTATTCGGGACGCAACTCTCGAACGACTGCAGAGGCTTGTGCATGTGCTTCTTCCAAGAGATCATCCATAAACACAACATTGCCTTGTCGCGTACTCATCTTACCCTCAGGTAGTTTGATGAACGAATAGAACAACACTTCTGGTCGTTTCTGGCCTAGTTCCTCCAGCGTGAGTCCGACTTGCTTTGCCTGCAATTTGTGGTCTTCACCGAGGACATTCACCAGTCGGTTGGATTCGCCCCACTTCCACATGTGATAAGCGACGTCACGTGTTGCATAAAGGCTAGAACCATCTCCTCTTCTATAGAAGAACTCAGTCTTTCCTTTGAGTCCACGTCGACCGAGATCGAGGAAACCAGCGCCGTTGTCCGCGGTACCGGATATCTCCAAAGCATCCAAGCTATCCATGAGTTTGGCTACTGTGCCATCCACAACAAATCTGGATTCCTTCGTAAATGTGTCATAGGAGATTCCGAGACGTGAAAGCGTGGCAAGCATGCCTTCCAATACTGGAGTGTAGGCTGCTTCAAAGGATTCCAATACGCCGACATCACCATGCTCGCTTGCATGAACCAATAATCCAATCTCCTTCTCAATCTGGGCTTTTCGTTCTTCATCAGCGTCCTTCCGGAGGATTTGAGCAGCCTGATACCATCGAACGCGTTGATGATCTGCTTTTGTCAGCCATCTCTCCGATGGAGGTTCACGCTCAGAGAGGAGCTCGTTAACATCCTCCTCGCTGAGATTGTCAAGTGCCCAAGCAAGAACACCTACTTGTTTCCCCATATCATCAACATAGTACTCTGCTCGGACATCATCGCCGTGAAGTCGGTGCAAACGAACAAGTGTATCGCCGAGTATGGCGTTTCGTGCACGACCAACGTGAAACGGTCCGTTGGGGTTGGCTGAAGTGTGTTCAAGAAGAACTGTCTCTCCGGTTCGTCCCGAATTTTCTAGGGCAGAACCAATGTGTACTTGATTCGAGAGAACCACATCTGCGAGCCATTCAGGGTTGGCAGTGAAATTCAGATACCCATTCACAGAAGAAACGTTGGCCAGTGCCTCAAGTTGAGGAAACAACCCTGCAATTTCATCTGAAATCGCCTGCGGTGCTTTCCTCAAAACCGAGGCGAATGGAAAACAAGGAAGTGTCAAATCGCCTTGACTCGCTTCTCGACTCGGTTGCAGCAAGGATTCCCAAGCATCCTTTGCAACACCCAACTCGGAAAGAATCGATTCGAGATGAGGCGAAATTGTTGCCTGAAGAATCTTCATCGAAACACCTCACATCATTGGGTAGCGAAGGATTGCGGCCAAGCCACCAAAGCCATGTGCCAGTTGCGCTCCTTCTTCTGTATCAATCGAAATGAAGGCGATTTCACTGTTGGATTTTGCAGACATTTGACTCAGAACATCGATCAAAGAAGTGTTGGATAGTTCCTTATGTGAGTCATTACTTACTCCGCATGAAGGGCAGTCTGGAAGTTCTTCTGTCCGTGAAAGAGAGGACGTCCATGTATGGCCACATCCACTACATTCAATTTCAACCGAGTTCTTTCGCATGCTCTCAGAGATGAGGAGAGTATCGACCGCACCTTGTTCGAGCGCTTTTCGAATCATCATTTCACCGTAGGTCGCACGTGGTTGAGCTTTGATCAATTCAGAAAGGAACCGATTCATGATTTGCCGCTCAGCATCCAGTTCGATTTCACCCATCAGGGCTCCAGCGTTATCGACCAGTTCACGTACTCCCGATTCGTTGGAATAACCAACATCGAAATGTGTCTTAGCAATCTTCTTTGCAATCTCATGATGGAAGTATTCGTTTCGAACGACGTAATCTTTGGTAGCGCCGGGCCCACCGATAATGATGGCCTGTATGTTCTCAAGGTTCGGAAGCCAGTAGGAACAGGCGTGTTCTGTGGCTCGCTTGAAGAAGTTGTGAGCTGCTTCTTCAATCAGCCGCTCGAAACGTTGGGCAGACTGACCACCTTGTCGGTGCTTGCCCATAATGTTGGATACCAAATGTTCCTGGACGTGAATGCGCTTGCCTGAAGCAATACCATAAGCAGCCTCGGAACGATCGATAACAAACAAACCGTAGGAACGCTTGTCCACGAGCATGTCTTCTAACTGTGTTAACTCAAAGGACGAGTCACAGCGGTAACGGAACGATAGCAAGGCCTGTGGTGGATCATCGATGACAACCGTTGTTTGACGAGTCTTGTTGTTTCC
>DUJC01000165.1:0-2143 GCA_013330015.1 Candidatus Poseidoniaceae archaeon
AGATCATGATGACCACGGAGATCACGATGACTCTGGTGAGATTGTAATGTACATCTCAAACGAAATGGATTTCCACTTTGAAGGCGACATGTCCGACTACAAGATTGAACTTGCAACATGTGACTATGATTACGACATGGAAACTGGCGAAGAGACCAGCACTTGTACGACCGTCATGTCTGTTGCAATGGCAGATGCTGGAATGGATTCCAGCGTCATGTTCCATGATGCAGACAGTTCAGGAACAGTTTCGGTTGGCGACATGATTCACATTGGTGAAACCGATGTTGAATGGGATGAGGTTCGTTTGTACTCCATCTCTGCAGATGCTTACAGCGATGAGAATCCAATGCATGATGCACCAGGATTCACTGGACTTGTTGGAATGCTTGCACTCCTCGGAGCTGCATTCATTCGACGAAACGAGTGAAGCCACAAAGGCTTGAAGCGGTCCACCCGTAGGGTGGAACATGAGCGAAGTTCCCGAGGGTGTCAACCTTCCCGCATTTGCGAGGAAGCCTCCACGTCCTACGGTGACATTGACCCTTACCCGTGATGGGCCTGATGGTGTCGAAGTCCTTCTAGGACGACGTGCAGAAACCATGCGAGCATTTCCAGGATACTGGGCCTTCCAAGGAGGCGGCGTATCGAGAACCGATCATGAAGGAGAAGCATTTGTTCAGAATTCAACGAGTGGTTCAACTTCATCCGTCGTAGCCGTTGTTCGAGAGATGAGTGAAGAATTGGGCGCAGTTCCAAACGGCTCCTCAGTGTCTGTGATCGATGTTGAATTAAGAAAGAATATACTTACAGATAAATCAGCATTCATCAATGCATTGAGAGAAGGACGCATTGCTCTGGACACTTCAGATTTGAGGCACATTTCGAGCAGGACAACACCACCATTTGGACCAATGCAATTTGAGAACACGTTCTTCCATCTGCACATCGGACAGCAAGAGTTCAATCCAACAACAGATTTGCAAACAGAATTCACTACTCTTGAGTGGATGAGACCATCAGAAATTATCGACCGTTGGAAGCGTCATGAAATCCGGGTTGCTCCGCCCGTTGTTACACTCCTAATGGAAGTTGATCGAACCCTGAAACACTTCGATGGAGACATGATTCAGACATCTCGAGATTTACAAGAGCGACAGCCTGGTCGTCGCTCAATCCTTTTTGCGCATGGAGTTGAAGTTGTCCCGGTCAAAACAGCTACTCTACCTCCTGCCGACCATACCAATGCCTATCTCGTCGGCGATCCTGAAGGAGAATTTGTACTGGTCGATCCAGCATGCCGAATGCGAGAAGGGATGGAACAACTCGCAGAGGCCGTTGACCGTCATCGTGGTGAATTGATTGCCATGCTCTTCACCCATTCACACGGTGACCACATTGGAGATATGGACTTGCTTCGTGAGGCGTTTGATGTCCCCGTATGGGGAAGTGAATACACATCAAGATCAGTCCATTGCGACCGAATTCTGGTCGATGGAGATGTACTTCGGCTCGGTAACCAAGACTGGACGGTGCTGATTACCCCCGGCCACCACCCTGGCCACGTTTGTCTCCTCTCTGATGCTGGACTTGTTGCCGGAGACATGGTTGCAGGTATTGGAACGATTCTCGTTCCTCCCGAAACCGGGGATATGGATGTGTACATCGAACAACTTCAACGACTGAAGAAACTGGAACCTCACCTCATGTTCCCGAGTCATGGACCTGTTATTCCTCTTCCAAATAAGACGCTTGCGTATTACATCAAACATCGAATGGAGCGTCACCAACGCGTTCTCGATGCAGTCGAATCAGGGCGAAAGACGGTTCCAGAGATTTCCACTGAAGCCTATGCCAACACACCGGATGCACATCCAGGCCTTGCTCAAGACCAAACACTCGCCCACCTTCTTTCACACGAACGTGCAGGTCGTGTTCAACAGACAAACAAAGGTTGGATTCGAGGAGATGATTGAATGGCGTATCGTGTTGTAATCACCAAAGCAGGTGGGCCAAAAGTCCTCGATATACAAGAGATTTCGATTCCTGAACCGGGAGAATATGAAGTCTGTATCGCTGTGCATTATGCTGGAATCAATTTTGCAGACACATTGATGCGACTCGGTTTCTATCAGCCACGACC